>CALXUV010000001.1 GCA_944391815.1 uncultured Clostridia bacterium
TGTCCAAATGTCATGTGCATTCTCCTAAACATATTACTTGACCGGTCTGTGATTATATTATACCAAGTTTTTAACGATTTGTCCACCTCTCGATAATTGAGAGGTTATAAACCGAAAATTGAGTTGGACGTAAAAGCTTGGCGCACCTTGCTCTATCGCAGGTACACCAACCCGGCTTTTTCCTTTGCTTATATAAACCAGTCAGCAGCTTTTATCAGGAAGCTGCAACGATTTCAACTGCTCCGCTGTCAGGAACTATGTCAACGTAAACAAAACGGTTTCCGTCCGCATCTACCGAAACCGAAAGAGTCTGCTCTCCGGCTTTAGCGGAAGTCCATGAGTCCGGAACTGTTATTTTGACAGTAAGCGGAACGTTGTAAATCTCGTTTTTTGATTCCCGGTCGGTAAGAACAACGGTAATTTTATCATTTTCGTAAGTTGAAGTCACTTCTGCGGTTGACCATTCACAGTAGTAAAGCATAGCTTCCGTAAAATTTGCAACCCAGATATCACGACCGAGACTTTGCGTGTAGGCAAAAAGCTGCTCGGCCTGACTTTCCAGTATGTAGTGGCCGTTCATGGGTTGAGGGGAAATATTGTGAATACAGAAACAAGCCCACCCACCTTCGTCAAGAGCTGCGTCGATGTAGCTTTTCCAGTAACTGATACCGTCACCGGCGTTTTTGTCGAGTATCATAAATGCTTTTACATTCATCCGATCCTCGAGTTTTTTCAGGGATTTGTGGGTGTTAACATAAGAGTCAAAACCGCCGGTTGCCTGGAAAGTCGAGCGTGAACCAATATAATCGCCGTTATTTATCGCCTGTTTTATAAGCTGATCATAATAAGGCTTGTAGCTTATCACGGTCTTGTCTCCGACAGTTGCAGTCGAGGTCTTTACCCCTATACCCGGTTCCACCATTGAAATTGCTTTCTGCGATGGATAAAGAGAGCTCGGAAAAAGCTCCTGAAGTATCTGTTTGGAAGCGTAGATTTCTTTTTTAGTGCTACCTACCGGAAATTCGGAAGATGTATGAAGCTGCCCCGAATTATCTACATAATCGAAAACCCCGCCGTCATCGTTTGTTCCCCAGAAATTATGAGTATGAGTATGAGAAACTATTTCTGTCCTTCCGAGGTCGAGAATGGCTTTCCAGTATTCATAGTTACTCGTGTTGATATCATAGACGTATTTTCCGTCCTGCATAACATATTCCGTTTTGCCGTCGGAAGTTTCTTTTGTTTTAAGTGTTGCAAAGTCCTGAGTTTTTATTGCAAAAGTAAGATTAAGAAGACTGAATTCAGACAGCATTGTTTTTGCAATATCTGCCGTTGCCTTGGCACCGTCATCAATCACATAAGTGACAACGGCTGTTGCTCCGTTTTTGTTTACTATTTCCGCATTGCTTTTAAAAGTTTTCATTTGATCGTCTTCCTCGTCATCGCTGTTATTATCGCAGGCGCACATGAGAATACAAAGTAAAATCGCTTCAAGTATTGCTGCGATCCGCAGAAAAACCTTTTTTCCTGTTTTTGTTTTCGACATAACCTTTCTCCTGTTCTTAAATATATCAGACTTTAATTAAGTTTCAGTTATTTCCTTAAAAATTCCGGTGGGGAAAAGTTGAAATTCATCCTGAAAAAGATTTCAGGTAATCAGTGCCTGAAAATTAAAAAATAAACTGTAATTTTTGGCGGATATTTGATTTAAAAGCGTCAGCAGTTTTTTAAAAAATTTAAAATTCAGACTCGGGAATTTTTTTAACATGCTTGCATTTCTTTAAAACAATGAATGAGACGGTAAGTGATTCGGGTAAAATTCGGGTTATCAGTGCAAAACACTAAATCAGATGATTACTATGTTAGCCGGGTGAGGTATTCAGCTAAATAGTGAAAATATACGGCGGAGAAAAATGTGCTTAAATAGCAGAAAAAATATAAGATCAGGAAAACCGCGCAATCATCTCATCCTGAAGTTCTTTGGGCAGATCGACAAAATGCGCCGAGACTCCCCAAAGACGCACGATAAGATCTTTGTATTTTAAAGGCTCTGCCTGTGCGGCTTTAAACAGTTCAACGTCAGAAACATTTGGCTGATGTTGAAGTCCACCGAGGCTGAAATAAGACGTAATTAATTTTTTCAGTAAGTTTTTTCCGTCATTACCTTTGAAAACAGAAGAAAAATAATTTACCATCACGCAGAAATTCCACTGAATAAGACGGTTGTTGATTTTTGATGCTGATTTGAGAGCCGCAGTAGGACCGTTTTTCATGGTGCCGCTTTCCGGGGTAAGAGTTACAGCGACGGGTGCGCCTTTGTTTCTGCCTTCAGGTGTTGCCATAAGAGTAGCACCGGTAGGAACAGGATGAGGCTGATGAATGCCTCCGAGCTGTTTACCGCCGGAAAAAGTACGGTATTTTTCGGATTCAGTAAGAGTGAATTCAAGAATATCCCTTGCAATTATGTCAACATAATCTTCGTCATTTCCCCATTTTGGCGCACTGAACAGTATGCTCTGCATAATTTTTTGTTCTTTGGTTTCGTAGTTATAAAAAAGCAATTTTGCTCTGAGTTTCAAAAAACTGAAAATCTTTTGAAAAGTTGAGTAAAAAAGCTAAGAACGATATTTGAAAAAATCAAAATAAAAAGCGTTCATAACCGGAACGGAACCAAAAGTTGCGTATGATTTTTTGAAAATCAGAATCCGATTTGAACGCAGAAAAATTGAAAATTCAGTTAAACATTTTTGACTTCTCAGTCAATCCGATACGGTATCATCGATGGTTGATAAAGCTTTGTTTCCGAAAATTTCCGAAAGATGACGTGTTTTTTCGGGAGAGACGTTTTTTTCAGTGTTGAACCTGCACGACATTCCCAAATTCGGATATTTGCTCTTGCCGAGAGTATGATAGGGAATAAGCGTTATCCTTTCTATACATGAACCGTCAGTATTTTTTGTACAGCCACGGATAATATCGTTTAAAGCCGTCATTTCTTCCGCACTGTCGTTTACGTCCGGAATAACGGGTATTCTTATCCGGATTTTTTTACCGGTGTGGCAAAGTTTTTCAAGATTAGATACTATCAGAGAATTGTTGTGACCTGTATATTTCTTGTGAATAACAGAGCCGGCGGCTTTCAGATCATAAAGATAAAGATCGCAGTATTCAAGCGTTTGCTCGATATTTTCGTATGGAACAAACCCGGCGGTATCAATAGCCGTGCCGATATTTTCTTTTTTGAGTTCTTTCATCACCGAGGTGACAAAATCAGACTGAAGAAGACACTCTCCACCTGAAAATGTAACGCCACCGTCATCACCGTAAAAAATTTTATCTCTGAGCAATTCGGTCAAAAGTTCCTTAGCTGTCACTTTTGTGCCGCAAACGGAAAGCGCTCCTGTCGGACAACGCTCCGGATCGCTGAAATCCGGAGGCGTGGAGCACCTTCCGCAACGGATACAATTTGATTTATCAAATTTCAGCTGAGGCTCGGGAGACAGACCTTCCGGATTATGACACCAGGCGCACCTGAGTGAGCAGCCCTTCATAAAAACAGTGGTCCTGATACCCGGTCCGTCATGGACGGAAAAACGCTGAATATCGAAAACAGTACCGATCATGGAATACCAAGGCAGTGCGGCGTCAGATTATCTCTGAACTCTTCCGCTTCCGCCGGTTTTGAGAAGATTGTTTACTTCATCAAGAGAAACGAGGTTGAAGTCTCCCTCAATTGAATGTTTAAGAGCAGAAGCAGCAACTGCGAACTCTATCGCATCCTGGGGGTTCTTTCCGGAAGAAAGTGCATAGATAAGACCTCCGCCGAAGCTGTCTCCGCCGCCGATTCTGTCGACGATGTGCAGGTGGTAAGTTTTAGAGAAATAGCATTCTTTTCCGTCGTAGAGCATAGCCGCCCAGTCGTTATCGAAAGCGGAAATACTTGTGCGGAGCGTGAAAGCAACATATTTCATACCGAAACGGTCTGCAAGCTGTTTTGCGCAGTCTTTGTAACCTTCGTAATTAAGCTTACCTGTTTCCGTATCGGTTCCGTCAGAAGTGATACCGAAAACCTTTTCTGCATCCTCTTCGTTTGCTATGCAGACGTCAACATATTTGCAAAGCTCACCCATGACCTGACCTGCTTTTTCGCTTGACCAAAGGTTTTTGCGGAAGTTAAGGTCGCAGGAAACGGTAATGCCTTTTTTCTTAGCTGCCTTGCAGGCATCAAGAGTAATGGCGGCAGCGTTGTCGGAAAGAGCGGGAGTGATACCAGTCCAGTGGAACCAGTCAGCACCGTCAAATATTTTATCCCAATCGAAATCGGAAGGTTCGGCGGCAGCGATAGAGGAGTACTTACGGTCGTAAATGACCTTTGAACCTCTCTGAGAAGCACCTTTTTCAGCAAAGTAAATACCGAGTCTTTCTCCGCCTCTGACAATGTTGCTCGTATCGACACCGAGTGCGCGGATACCGTTGATACCGGCCTGAGCTATGTCGTTTTTGGGCATTTTGGTAACAAAAGAAGCGTCAAGTCCGTAATTTGCGCAGGAAACTGCTACGTTGGCCTCCGCACCCGAATAGGTAGCGCCGAAGGAACCGGCCTGAATAAATCTCTCGTAGCCGACGGGGCTGAGACGAAGCATCATTTCACCAAAGCATACAACTTTCATTTTGAAAATCTCCTTGTTAGTTTTTGTTCGTTCCTATTATAGCAAATAGAGCCGCGTTTGTCAATAAGAGAAAGACAAAACTGTGCTTATTATTTCGGTTCATTGCTGAAATTTTATGAACAGGAAACCGTTCTTACTTTTATTACACCTGTAATTTTAATTTTGGTTGTTCCTGAAAGGTCACCGGAAAAAATCATAAACGCTTTTTCTTAGAGAAAAACTGTTTTTTAGTTTTTCAACATTCAAAAAATACACAGCATAACACACTGTTGATTCTTTTCCTCAGTAATCCTCTTCAAAGTACCATTCACTATTTTCTCAGCTTATATGTCCTGCAACAATCATTTAATGTTAGTATTTTGCTATCAAAAAACAAAAATCGGTTGGAATAATCTCTGATTCCAACCGATTTGTATGGTGGAGACAACTGGGATCGAACCAGTGACCTCATGCATGTCAAGCATGCACTCTAACCAGCTGAGCTATGCCTCCGTCTGCCACATGTTACCTTGATATTATATCATACTTTTTTGAAAAAATCAATTGTTAAAATCTTACAAAAAATTAGTGCGAAATTGTGCAAAATACATCTTGAATTGATAGTTTTCGGCAGGTATAATAAGTTAAACCTTTAAGGTTAAAAAAATTATGAGGTAGTGATTATGGGAAGAAGAATTTTTGAGGAAAAGAATTTCAATTTAAATGGCAAAGTTCTGCCTTTCGATGATTTTAAACTCTTTATCGACAAACCGCAGGGATTCAAAATCAACGAGGAGCATTATCCGAAAATAATAGCGAAAGCCGAATCGTGGCTTGCAAAGGATATTCCGATCTGTTATGCAAGTGAGTACATGATGTTCAAGCGTGACGGAAACAGATCCATATATGAAGACAAGTTTTTCCCGAGAAGAGATGCATTGCTTTCATTGGCTACTGCCGAGTATGTCGAAAGAAAAGGCAGATTTACAGATAAACTCATAGATGTTCTGTGGCTGATACTCGAAGAGACCACATGGGTGGTTCCTGCACACAACCCCGGAAAGCAGGGAGTCAATACCTGTCTGCCTTACGCATATAAGGGAGATGTAGATTACATAGACCTTTTCTCTGCGACAACGGCAGCTTCTCTTGCATTCACATATCACCTCTGTCATGATATTTTTGACGGAGTAACAACCCTTATCAACGACAGAATACTGTACGAACTTGACAGGAGAATAATAAAACCATTCCTTAACGATGTTTATGTATGGGACAAATGCTGGTGGGCAGGAGTAAGGGGCAATACAGTCAACAACTGGTGCCCGTGGATAGTTTCCAACATACTTACGGTTACTGCGCTTACTGTAAGAGATACTTCGACAAGAACGGTTATAGTAAAGAAATGTCTGCCGATGCTTGACGCATTTACGTCTGTGTATTTCGATGACGGAGGATGTGACGAGGGACCGGGATACTGGAACGCCGCCGGAGGAGCGCTGTACAACGCCTGCTGCGTACTTTACGACATGACAAACGGATATGTGAATATTTACAAGGATCCGCTGTTCAAAAACATGGGTGAATACGAAGTAAAGGTTGTTGTTACAAATAACCGTGTACTGAATTTTGCGGATTCGCCGGCAAAGCTCAACCCAAGTGCCATACTTCTTTATGACTGGGGCGTTGCCTCTGATTCCGAGATGATGAAGTCTTACGGACTGAACAAACTCGGAGGACAGCTGATTTATCCGGGAGTTGATTCATCGATGTGCTACCGCGCATACAGATTCCTTACCGAGGAAAGACATCAGCCCGTTGAATTCAAGGCTCCGAAAAAGTTCTTCCTTGACGGTATAGTGATCGCCGGAACGAGGGAGACGGATTCAACTGACAAAGGACTTTACCTTGCATTCAAGGGCGGTCACAATGCGGAAAGCCATAATCACAACGATGTAGGAACACTCGTTGTGTTTGCTGACGGCAATCCGATCTTCATTGATGCAGGTTCCGGCAGATATACGAGAAGAACATTCAGTTCCGAAAGATATACAATCTGGGCAATGAGTTCGGATTATCATAACTGTGCAACATTTAACGATACTCCGCAGCAGGCAGGTATTCAGTACCGTTCCGAGGACAGTGTGTATGATGAAAAGAGCGGAAAACTTACGCTCAATCTGAAAAACGCCTACCCGGATAAGGCGGGAATAGAAAGCTATCACAGAAGCGCAGTTCTTGAAAATTCGGTTATAACGGTTGAGGACGATGTAAGCCTGAAGGAGCCCGGAAAGGTGATGTTCAGCTACATACTTGTAAAAGAACCGGAAAATGTGACAGAAACAAGTTTTGAAATATTCGGAAAAACAGTGACGTTTGATAAGTCGCTGAAATACGAAGTTGAGGCGCTTGACAAGACATGGCCTGAAACAGAGGGACTCCCGAGAAACTGGGATACGGAACAGCTGTACAGGGTAAAGCTTACCTCAAAGGAACCTGTCAAGGATAAAAAATATATTCTGACTGTAAAATAAGCAAACCTGATTTGCCGATAGCGTGAAACGTCCGGATTAGACGGATATGCGTTATCAGTGAACCGGAAAGGGGTGGCAAAGCAACTGCTATGGGGCGAAGAATTTTTGAGGAAAAGAAATTTAACCTTGACGGAAAGATCCTGCCGTTTGAGCAGTTCAGACTTTTTGCGGATAAACCGCAGGGATTTGAGATCAACAAGGAACATTACCCGGCAATAATCGCAAAAGCCGAACGTTGGCTTGATAAAGATATACCTGTTTGTTATGCCGGCGATTATATGATTTTCAGCCGTGAGGGCAACAGGGGCAGGTATGACGAAAAGTCCTTGCCGAGGAGAGACGCACTGCTCGCACTGGCGACAGCTGAGTATGTAGAAAGAAAAGGCAGATTCACAGACAAACTGATAGACGTTATATGGCTGCTTCTTGAAGAAACAATGTGGGTGCCTCCGGCACACAATCCCGGAAGAGAGGGAGCTGTCAACTGTCTGCCGTACGCTTACAACGATGATTTGCATTACATAGATCTTCTGGCAGGAAACACCGCTGCAAATCTCGCCTTTGTGTACTATCTGTGCCGTGATATCCTTGACGAAGTTACTACGCTTATATGCGACAGGATACTGTATGAGCTTGACAGACGGATAATAAAACCGTTTCTTGACGACGTATTTGTACGGGCTAAATTATGGTGGACAGGAGAAAGGGGAAATACTGTCAATAACTGGTGCCCGCGGGTGGTGTCCAATATACTTACAGTTACCGCTCTTACGGTAAAAGATACGTCAGTGAGGACAGTGATAGTAAAAAAATGTCTACCGATGCTTGATTCGTTCATTTCCGGGTATTCTGACGACGGAGGCTGTGACGAAGGGCCTTCATATTGGAATGTCGCCGGAGGAGCACTTTACAACGCCTGCTGTGTACTGTACGATATGACAAACGGATACATAAACATATATGACGATCCGCTGTTCAGAAAAATGGGAGAATATGCCGTAAAGGTGGTTGTTACGGAAAACCGTTCGCTTAATTTTGCGGACTCACCCGGAAGATTCAGCCCGGATGCAATGCTTCTGTACGATTGGGGCAGAGCGACCGGTTCTGAAATGATGATGTCTTACGGACTGAACAAACTCGGAGGACAGCTTATTAATCCCAATGTAGATACTTCCATGTGTTACCGTGCGTACAGATTCCTCACTGAGGGAAGACATGAGCCGGTAGAATTCAAAGCACCGAAAAAGTTCTTCCTTGACGGAATAGTCATAGCGGGAACCAGAGAATCCGAGGCGACGGACAAAGGACTTTACCTTGCATTCAAAGGGGGACATAACGGAGAAAGCCATAATCACAATGATGTCGGCACAATTATTGTATTTGCGGACGGCAAGCCGGTGTTTATAGACGCAGGCTCCGGTGGCTACACAAGGCGGACGTTCAGTCCGGAAAGATATACCATCTGGGCAATGAATTCCGACTACCATAACTGTGCCACATTCAACGATACACCTCAGCTGCCGGGCAGTCAGTACAGGTCTGAGGACAGCGTGTATGACAGCCAGAGCGGAAAGCTGACGCTTAACCTTAAAAACGCCTACCCGGATAAGGCGGGAATCGAAAGCTATCACAGAAGCGCAGTTCTTGAAAATTCGGTTATAACGGTTGAGGACGATGTAAGCCTGAAGGAGCCGGGAAAAGTAATGTTCAGTTATATCCTTGTAAAAGAACCGGAAAATGTGACAGAAACAAGTTTTGAAATATTCGGAAGAACAGTGACGTTTGATAAGTCGCTGAAATACGAAGTTGAGGCACTTGACAAAACATGGTCTGAAACGAAGGCGTTGCCGAAAAACTGGGATACGGAACAGCTTTACAGAGTAACCCTGACTTCGCAAGAACCGGTTAAAGATAAGAAGTATGTTCTGACTGTAAAATAAATCAGCAGAGTAACTTAGCTTTTATCTGAAAGCCGTTTTAATACAGTTCAGGGCAAGGTTTTGTAAAAGACTATTCAAATGAATAAAATGAAGCATCCCCGGCTTGCGGTTGGTCAGGCACAAAGAGAGACGCAGAATCTGTTTGCCAAAGCCAAAGAAAATAAGCCGGGGATGGATTTCTGAGGAGAAGAAATGAAATTCAAAAACCCTGTAATTCCGGGATTTAATCCGGATCCGAGTATATGCAGAGTGGGAGACGATTTTTATCTGGTTACAAGCAGCTTTGAATATTTTCCGGGAGTGCCGATTTATCACAGTAAAAACCTGATAAACTGGGAACATATCGGCTATTGTCTTGACAGAGAAAGTCAGCTACCGCTTGAAAACTGCCGTAACAGCGGAGGAATTTACGCTCCGACGATAAGGTACAATAACGGAACTTTTTACATGACGACAACGAATACTACCGGCGGAGGAAACTTTATAGTCAGAACGGACGATCCGAGAGGAAGCTGGAGCGAGCCGATTTATATGAAAGATTTCCGCGGAATCGATCCGACACTGTTCTTTGATGACGATGGCAAGGTCTATTATGCCACAAACGAAGGAATGGGCGGAAAAAGAGGTATAGTTGCCGGTGAAATTGACATAAATACCGGTAAACTTATCGGTGAAAAGAAGCTTATCTGGACCGGAACCGGAGGAAGATGTGCAGAGGCTCCGCATCTGTACAAACATAACGGTTACTATTATCTGATTATAGCCGTTGCGGAGAAAACCGGTACGGAGTAACCGTTTTTTATGACAATACAAGACATTTTGATTTAGCATTGACTAAAAACAGAATAACTGTTCAAAAGACATTTGACGATATCAGAGAGATAACGTTTTCCGGTGATTACGATTCTGACGAAGTGATTTTTTACGTAAGCGGAAACAAAACCAATTATTTCTTCGGATACGGCAAGGACGAAAACGAGGCGAAAAATAACATAGTCGCCAAAGGACTTACAAGACACGTTTCAACAGAAGTTTCAAAGATAAGTTTTACAGGGGTGTATCTCGGTATTTTTGCCGACGGTGACGGATCAGGCTCTGCCCATGTTTCATATTTTAAATACGAAGGCAAAGACTGAAATATTTTGCTGTCTGAAAAACGCAAAGAGTTTAACTTCTGAAACTTGTAGGCAAGCCAGCGAAGCGAAGTAAAAATTTCTGATCAAAAACTGTTGCTACCCCCGGCATTGGCACTTTTATGTTTCCGGAATTCCGGAGAATTTAAGTAAAAGTCAGATGCCGGGGATTTTTTTGCGACATATTCAAAAAAAGTCCGCCCTCTATTGACAAAATAAAGGGTTTGTTGTAAACTATAAATATGTATTGTCGTCTGTTTCCGTCATCTGAGATTTGACGGACAGAGTCAAAGCGGCATTCAGGAAAGGTAAAAGCTATGAGTGACAAAGAAAATTATATTTCACCGTTTTCAACGAGATATGCTTCTAAAGAAATGCAGTATGTCTTTTCGGAAAAATTCAAATTCACCACATGGAGAAAACTGTGGATCGCTTTGGCAAAGGCGGAAAAAGCTCTCGGTCTCAATATAACTGATGAACAGATAAGCGAAATGGAAGCCAATGTCGACAATATAAATTTTGAAGTAGCCGAAGAGCGTGAAAAGACTGTACGTCACGATGTTATGAGCCACGTGTATGCTTTCGGCAAACAGTGTCCGAGTGCTGAACCGATTATACACCTCGGTGCGACATCGTGTTATGTAGGAGACAACACTGATGTGATTATCCTGCGTGAGGCATCAAAAATTATTCTTAAAAAGTCAGCACAGGTACTGAAAAATCTTTCGGATTTTGCACTGAAATATAAGGATATGCCTTGCCTTGGTTATACTCATCTTCAGCCTGCGCAGCTTGTGACAGTAGGCAAACGTGCTACACTTTGGGCTTATGAGCTTGTTCAGGATATGGAAGAGCTCGAGCATCGTATTTCCACACTTAAACTTCTCGGTTCTAAAGGTACAACCGGTACGCAGGCGAGCTTTATGGAGCTTTTCGACGGAAATGAAGAAAAGATTCTACATATGGAAGAAATGATTGCAGAAGAGTTGGGTTTTGACGATGTTGTTCCGGTTTCCGGTCAGACCTATTCAAGAAAGGTCGATGCATATTTTCTGTCGGTGCTTAGCGGATTTGCTCAGAGTGCTCATAAATTTGCAACAGATCTCAGAATTCTGCAGTCTTTTGAAGAACTTGAAGAACCGTTTGAAAAAAATCAGATAGGCTCTTCGGCAATGCCATATAAGAGAAATCCTATGAGAGCGGAGCGTATATGCGCTCTTGCGAGATATGTGATCGCTGACAGCATTAATCCCGCTTTCACAGCAGCAACACAGTGGATGGAAAGGACTCTCGACGACAGCGCAAACAAGAGAATTTCGGTAAGCGAAGCTTTTCTTGCTGTCGATTCGATTCTCAATATTTATATTAACATAACTTCAGGTCTGGTTGTTTACCCTAAGGTAATTGAACGCAGAGTAATGGAAAAACTTCCGTTTATGGCAACAGAAAATATTATGATGCTGGCAGTCAAAAACGGCGGAAACAGGCAGGTGCTTCATGAGAAGCTAAGAGTTCATTCTCACGCAGCGTCCTACGGTGTGAAAATGGAGGGAAAGAGCAACGATCTGATCGACAGAATCTGCAACGACAGTGATTTTAACTTAAAATATGAGGATGTTGAAAAAACGCTTGATCCGAAGCTTTATACAGGCAGATGCGCTTCTCAGACGGAATGCTTTGTAAATGATGTAGCTCAGCCGATGATAAGTAAATATTACATCGGTGACGTTTCCGAGCAACTCAAAGTTTAATTTGTACGAAAGGAAAACAAAAATGCTTACTGATATAGAGATAGCACAGGCGGCAAAACTCAGAAAAATAACTGAAATAGCAGAAAAAGCCGGAATACCGGAAGACTGTATCGAGCTTTACGGAAATTTCAAGGCCAAGATCGACACAAAAGGACTTGCCGACAGAAAAAGCGGTAAGCTTATACTTGTTACCGCAATAACTCCGACTCCAGCAGGAGAAGGTAAAACCACTACCACCATAGGACTTGCTGATGCACTGAGTTTGCTTGGTGAAAAAGTGGTTGTTGCACTCAGAGAGCCGTCACTCGGTCCGGTTTTCGGAATAAAAGGCGGAGCCGCCGGTGGCGGATATGCTCAGGTAGTGCCGATGGAGGATATCAACCTTCATTTTACCGGTGATTTCCACGCAATAGGAGCGGCAAATAACCTGCTGGCTGCAATGGTTGACAACCATATATATCAGGGCAACACTTTGCAGATAGATCCTAAGACAATAGTCTGGAAGAGATGCGTTGATATGAATGACCGTCAGCTCAGAAACGTTGTCGACGGTCTTGGCGGAACCGTAAACGGCTGCCCGCGTGAGGACGGTTTTGACATAACCGTTGCCTCAGAAGTGATGGCGGTTCTTTGCCTTGCGGATTCACTCTCTGACTTGCGTCAAAGACTTGGACGGATTATTGTCGGTTATACATACGCAGGTAAGCCTGTGACTTGTGCCGAGCTTAAAGCTAACGGAGCAATGGCGGCACTTCTTAAAGACGCTGTAAAGCCGAACCTCGTTCAGACGCTTGAAGGAACACCGGCGATAGTGCATGGCGGTCCGTTTGCCAATATAGCACACGGCTGTAACTCTGTTATAGCAACAAAAACCGCAATGCGTCTCGCTGATTACACAGTTACCGAAGCAGGATTCGGGGCAGATCTCGGAGCGGAAAAGTTTTTTGATATCAAATGCAGGTCGGCAGGACTAAAACCTGATGCCTGCGTTATTGTGGCTACGGTAAGAGCTCTTAAAATGCACGGCGGACTTGCCAAAAATGAGCTTTCCGAGGAAAATCTCACCGCACTTGAAAAGGGGCTTCCGAACCTTCTGAGGCATGTTTCAAATATAAAGAATGTTTACGGTCTTCCTTCTGTTGTGGCAGTAAACCGCTTCCCGACAGATACGGAAAATGAAATAGAGCTCATTTGCAATAAATGTAAAGAACTCGGAGTAAATGTTGTTCTGTCTGAGGTGTGGGCAAAAGGCGGTAAAGGCGGCACGGAGCTTGCAAAAGAAGTAATAAGACTTTGCGGACAGGATAACAGTTTCGGATACTGCTACGATCTTGATCTTCCGATTGAAGAAAAAATCGGAGCGGTAGTCAGAAAGGTCTACGGCGGAAGCAAAGTGAATATTTTACCGCAGGCGAGAAAACAGCTTGCAAAAATCAAGGAAAACGGTTTTGACGGCTTGCCGGTGTGTATAGCAAAAACTCAGTACAGTTTTTCCGATGATCCGACTAAACTCTGCGCACCCGGTGATTTTGAGGTTACCGTTAAAAATATGAGAGTCAGTGCGGGTGCCGGGTTTGTGGTTGTACTTACCGGGGATATTATGACAATGCCCGGTCTTCCGAAAGTACCTGCGGCAGAAAACATAGATGTTTCTCCCGAAGGAAAGATAACCGGACTTTTCTGATTATAACTTCACCACACTTTATTTTGCAATTAAGTAATCTTTGATGAATATATAATTTTTAAACAACGAAATTCGGTACGATTAAACCCATAAATTTCCGATCATCGTATATACGGACTTGACAACAGCATTATAAAACAAGATAGTTTTTTAGTCCAGGCTTAAAGCAAGGTCACCTGAGTATGGTGGCCTTGTTTTTTTGCAGATTCTGAAGGTAATATCAGTCAAAAATCAATGAATAAGCCCCGTTGTTTTTCTTTATTGTACGAATGTCAGCATTCCAGTGACAAATATGAAATATAATTATGGCATTTTTTATAAAAACACTTGAAATTATAACTCAGGGATGTTATAATTAACACAATACCGGTGGTCTTTAATGTAAAATTTGTTTAATCGGTAAAGCTATTCACGGAGGTAACGGATGTTCTGGTCAAAACACAAACGTAGTAAAAATATTGAAGCTTCGTCTGAAAACGAGTATAAAACAGAGAATGCCGAGGAAAATGAAGCCGACATGTCAGTCCTGACTGACGAGGCAGAAGAAAGTGTAAGCGAAGAGGAAATTCTCAGTATTCTTGAAAATGATGACGATTCGGAAGAGACCGATGCCGAAGAAATACAAAAAGAAGAAAAGGTAACAAAAATACTCACTTCAGCCGACGAAATGATCGAATTTATTAATTCAAAGAGTGTCGGCAGAATACAGTACATGAGAAAGTCTGATTTTGAAGCTTTTGAAATAGGAGATGCTCACCTGAGAATTGCGGAAATCTGGGGAAGCGTTTCTATGGGAAGAGAGTATAAGCCGAGCGAATATGCAAGAATTATGCTTGCGGCAGAGGTACGGGCAAATCCGGAAAATTTTTATATTCTTCCGTCGCTTTCGGATGAGGAAATAGAAAAATCGATTTTGACATTTTGTGACGAACATTATGCCGTAAATGGCAAAAAATATCTGAAAGACAGGCATAAGTTTGCAAAACTTGTTAAAGAAAACGATGATGAAGAGGAATGGCTTAGTTTCAACCGTACTCTGACAGCAAAAAAAGTTCTTGACTTTTGCAAGGAAAACAATATCGAATTTTTAAGTGAGGAGATCAGTTCCGAAGATGAACAGTAACGAGTCTGCAACCGCTACCGTTAAGGATGAACCGGTAATAAAGAAAACTCAGCTTTGCAAGTGCGGAAAAAAAGCAGAGTTTATAAAGGACTACTGGGTGACCGAAAACAAGCTTCTCAAAGAAAAAGACAGCGAGGACACAATAACAAGAAAACTCGAAAATGCCTGCGGAATACTGAGGAGAAGATACTGCGGTGCCTGTCTCGGAAAAATCGCAGCAAACCAAAGAAGAATAAACAAAAAGCTCAATTTCCGGATAGTTATATCGATAATGATACCTTTACTGCTCGGTACTGCGCTTTCGGCAGTTTCATATTTTGTCCTTGACGATAAATCATCGCTTTTCAACGTGATCGGACTTTCAGCTCTGACAGTTGCAGCCGCTGTAATACTTCCGCTCATTCTTTCCGGAGCTCAGAGAAAAAGAAAAAAGGTAGAGCGTGGAATTTACAAAGATACAGCAGCCGTCGAAGCAATTCTCGACTCACTGAATTTTGCTTTGAGTGATCCTTCTCTGCTGAAAGAGCTTCCTTCTACTGATGTAATCGTTGACGGTGACGGACGTGTAAATTACGAAATGGAAAGATCCGGCTACTATATGAAGGTGCGGTATGACGGAAAAATCAGTATGGAGCCGATGCGTCAGCGTATACTTTATCCGTTCTCAGGAGATTCAGAGTACATAAAGAAAACCTACACAATTGCCGGACTGCTTGATGACAATATAAGAAGCAAGAAGATAAAGGAGCAGTCGGATAAGGATTTTGATATACGCGGAGGAGTGCTTCACAGATACAGCGGACTTGCGGTTGAGGTAAAGATTCCTGACGGAGTTACCAAAATAGCTGTCGGCGCTTTTAAGAACAGTAAAAACTGCGAAAAGATCACAATGCCTGACACAGTAACAGAAATAGAAAAAGAAGCATTTCTTTCCTGTCCTGTCGGTGATATCCGTTTTTCTGTAAACCTGAAATCGATAGGTTCGTTTGCTTTCTATAAAAGCGGAATAGCTTCGGCTGTTTTGCCGGAAGGTCTGGAAAAAATAGAGGACAATGCTTTCGGTGAATGCTATGCTTTACAACAGCTTTCGGTACCCGGAAGCGTCGCAAAGATTTCCGAGGCTGCCTTCAAGAACTGCGTGTCACTGGAAAAAGCTGAGCTGGCTGAGGGAATCGAATCGATTACCGACTATGCATTCAACGGTTGCCGGGCGCTTAAAGAAATAAATGTTCCGGAAGGCTGCTATGAGCTTGGGAATTTTGCTTTTGAAGGTTGCGCAGCATTGGAAAAGGTGTTTTTACCGGATACCATTCAGTTTGTGGGGGGCAGAGTTTTTGAGGGAGACGTTCATCTCTGCATCTACGGCAGGAAAAATTCATTTGCTGAAAAGTATGCGGCAGAGCAGAGGCTGCGCTTTTCGCTCATCAACGACGAAAAATTCAAATTAAAGAAAACTCATAAAACAAACGGCAGATAATTTTCCAAAAAGAGCCGAAGATTTTTGATATTATACCGACTCTGTTCAAATTTAGATATATATACCAATCTCAGGATTTTCAGGAAATTTTCAGATTACAATTGCATAAAAGAAAGCGGAGACCGAAGTCTCCGCTTTTGCTTTACCATAAATAATAACGATAAATATCCGCTGAACAGTTATTTCAGATGTTTCCGCTGATTTTCAGAATTCCGACGCCAGGTGTGACATTTATCAGCCCGGTCGATTTATCCTGATCGTAAGTTGCGGCGGCAACCGTCAGTTTTCCTGAGATTGTCATGAAGTCGCCCGTTTCCGGATTATACTGATAGTCAACATCTTTGGTAAGCGTCTGCGAATTGTAAGTTACCGTTATATTTTTCAGAATCGGATCGAATATATCGGTTACAACAACTTTGTCTTCGGGTTCGGCAGCAGTATTGCCGTTGTTTTCGATAACAAAGGTGTAAGTCAACTGACCGTTTTCCGCAACGCTTGACGGACAGATGGCTTTGCTTATTGAAAGTATAGCACTTTCTTCCGCTTTGACAGAAGATGAAACTGTTATATCGGAAATATTGCTTCCGCAGATGACAGCGGTGTTTACTATTTCCGCACCTTTATCTAACGGCGCAAAACGGTTGACCTGAGCCTGATAAATCAGAAGCGCATTTCCGTTTGCGGGAATGCTTAAATTGCAAATTTCAAGCGGGGAATAAGATTTTATTTCAGGAGCAGGTTGCAGTATACCGTTTATAAATAGTTTAAGGGAATTGTTTATATAAGTGAGCGGTACGAGTTCCGTCGAACAGAAGTTATACTTTCCCAGATTATCGGTTATTTTTATATCGGAATACGGCATATTTCCGGAATTTACAACCGAAATTACGTAGGTCAGTATTTCATTCTGTGTATAAGAAGCGGAAACAGCGTATTTGTCTGCACTCAGTACCTCAACGATTTCACCCGTGACCACATTTGAATTCGTAACGGTATTGTTATAATATAAGGTAGCCTGATTATAAAATACAGCCATACATATTTCCTTTCATAATAGAAAAACTTCCGGGAAAAGTCCCTGCTACATTATATGTAAAAAAAATATATATGCCAACGAAACCCGAATATATTTTAACCATGAAGAGATACTAAAAATAAGACTTAACACAGAGTTAACACAGCTGAGATTTCACAGTTAACACACGGGTGATAAAATGCAGACATCAAACGAAAAGGAGAAAATAACATGAAAAAGAAAATAGTGGCAATACTGATGACATGCGTAACAGTGCTTATGCTGTTTTGCAGTTGCGGCGGTGGAATGAGCGGTATAACGGTAATAACCAGAGAAAAGGGTTCCGGAACAAGAAGCGCTTTCATTGAGATCACCGGAATCGAAGCTAAGAACGAAGAGGGAACAAAAGTCGACAGAACAATGGCTGAAGCTGAAACACAAAGCAGCACGGCGGCAGTAATAACCAGTGTAAGCAATACGAAAAATGCCGTAGGTTATATATCTCTCGGATCTCTTGACGATACGGTAAAAGCAGTAAAGGTTGACGGAGTAGAAGCAACTGTTGAAAACGTCAAAAACGGAACATACAAGCTTGCAAGACCTTTCAATATAGCTTACAAGGGAGAGCTTGATGCTGCAACTCAGGACTTTATTAACTTCATAATGAGCTCAAACGGACAGAGCATAATAGAAGAGGACGGCTACATCAAGATAAAAGACGACGCAACCGCCTACACTTCTTCAAACCTTAGCGGAACAGTTAAAATAGCAGGTTCGTCTTCGGTTTCTCCGGTTATGGGCAAGTTAAGAGAGGCTTATATAGCTCTCAATCCCAATGTATCGATAGACATCCAGACAAGTGATTCTACAACAGGTATGAATGAAGCTGCGGAAAAGCCCGGTACCATCGGTATGGCTTCAAGAGAAGTAAAGCAGAGTGAACTTGACAAAGGACTTACCGGACTTACCATAGCTAAAGACGGAATTGCGGTAATAGTAAATAAAGAAAACGAATGTTCCGACCTTACACTCGAGCAGATAACAAAAATCTACATCGGTGAAGTAAAAGAGTGGTCCGGACTTAACTGACGACAAAATACTGAAAGGGCCGGCGCAGCAAACAGAACAGCGCGCTGGTCCCTTTTGCCGTACGGGGGAAAGCAAAGAATGGCAGTAATTAAAGAGAGAGTAATGAAATACGTGTTTATGCTTACCGCTACAATAAGCATTCTTGCGGTACTGCTTATATGCTATTTCATTTTTGCAAACAGTATTCCCGCGATTAACGAAATAGGAATAATAAATTTCCTGTTCGGGAAAATATGGGATCCCGATCAGGATCTTTACGGAATACTTCCGATGATAATCGGTAGTATCTATGTAACAGCGGGAGCTATAATTGTCGGGGTTCCGATAGGACTTATGAGTGCGGTTTTCATGGCGTTTTACTGTCCGGCAAAAATATACCGTCCGCTTAAATCGGCAATAGAGTTGCTTGCGGGAATACCTTCGGTAGTTTACGGTTTCTTCGGACTTGTAGTAATTGTGCCGGTGATACAGAAGATATTCGGAACCAGCGGAAAAGGAGTCCTGACGGCATCTCTTATGCTCGGGATGATGATTTTGCCTACAATAATCAATATAAGTGAATCGGCTCTGCGAAGTGTACCGACAAGTTATTACGAAGGAGCACTTGCACTTGGTGCTACGCACGAAAGAAGCGTTTTCAGCGCAGTTTTTCCTGCCGCAAAATCCGGAATACTCGCTGCTGTGATACTCGGAGTCGGAAGGGCAATCGGAGAAACCATGGCAGTTATACTTATCGCAGGAAATCAGACAGTTATACCCAAAAGTATTCTGTCCGGAGTCAGAACTATGACGGCGCACATAGTTATGGAAATGGGATATGCGCAGGATCTTCACAGGGAAGCACTAATAGCAACTGCGGCGGTACTATTCGTCTTTATTCTTATTATAAATCTTTGTTTTTCCGCAGTTAAATCGAGTTCAGAGCGTGAAGGCAAAAAAAATAAAAAGAAAATAAGTACAGAAAAAGGCGACGGAAAGGAGGCGACCGGCAATGAAGGCTGAAACACAGAACAGGGGAATTAATTATGTAAGTCTGAAACAGAAACTCAGCAATTACAGAAAGCATAAAGTTTCTTTTGTGATAATGCTTTTGGTGTTCGGATGTATGCTTATAACTCTGCTTTCCGTTCTTGTTCTTATACTTTACATTCTGATAAAAGGAATACCAAATCTGAGACCGTCGCTGTTTTCACCGGTTTATACAGAGGATAACGTTTCTATGTTGCCGGCTATAATCAATACAGTTATAATGACATTGATGTCACTCGGAGTAGCGGTTCCGATAGGAATATTCACAGCAATTTACCTTGTCGAATACGCAGCTAAGGGAAATAAACTTGTCAAAGTAATAAGGATAACTGCTGAAACTCTTTCGGGAATCCCGTCGATAGTATACGGACTTTTCGGATATCTGTTTTTTAATCTTGCGCTTAAATTCGACTATTCACTGCTTGGCGGTGCGCTTACGCTTTCAATAATGATCCTTCCTGTTATAATCAGAACAACCGAGGAGGCTTTGCTCGCAGTTCCCGATTCCTACCGCGAGGGTGCTTTCGGACTCGGTGCAGGAAGGCTGAGAACTGTTTTCAAAATAGTACTGCCCTCAGCGGTGTCCGGAATATTTGCCGGTGTTATTCTCAGTATGGGAAGAATAATAGGCGAGACAGCGGCGCTCATCTACACTTCCGGAACAGCAACCAACATACCGAAAAACGTAATGGGCTCGGGCAGAACGCTGTCTATTCATCTTTATGTGCTGATGAACGAAGGACTGCACATAAATGAAGCGTATGCTACTGCTGTCGTCATACTTGTTTTTGTACTGATACTGAACTTTCTCAGCGGCAAAGTTGCTAAAAAATTAAAAAACTGAAAAAGAATCAGTCGGAAAATAAAATTGATACCGATTCTGTCGGTAAGCACAGTTTGATTTTAAGGCAGCGGAAAATGTGTTAATTTCACGGTTATTTTTGCAATAAACAGAGGTTTAATATGGAAAAATTCAGAATAGAAAATTTGGACCTGTACTACGGTGATTTCAAAGCACTGAAAAACGTAAATCTATCCATTCCGGCAGGCAATATTACGGCTTTTATCGGGCCATCGGGATGCGGAAAGTCGACACTTCTCAAATCTCTCAACAGAATGAACGATCTGATTCAGGGATGCAGAATAGAGGGTAAGATCACACTTGACGGCGAGGATATATACGGAGATATGGATACCGGACACTTAAGAAAAAGAGTGGGAATGGTGTTTCAGAAACCGAATCCTTTCCCGATGAGTATTTACGATAACATAGCATTCGGTCCGAGAACTCACGGCATCAGATCCAAAGTAAAACTTGACGAAATAGTTGAGCGGTCGCTCAGAAACGCCGCAATCTGGGACGAAGTCAAGGACAGACTGAAAAAAAGCGCACTTGGCCTTTCCGGAGGACAGCAGCAGAGACTTTGTATAGCCAGAGCTTTGGCGGTAGAACCTGAAGTTTTGCTTATGGATGAGCCGACATCAGCTCTCGATCCTATTTCAACATCGAAAATTGAAGAGCTTGCTCTTGACTTAAAAGAAAAATATACTATAATAATAGTGACGCACAATATGCAGCAAGCTGTAAGAATTGCAGACAAAACAGCATTTTTCCTGCTCGGTGAGGTAATAGAGTACAGCGATACCGAGCAAATGTTTGATACACCGAAAGACAAGAGAACCGAAGATTATATTACCGGAAGATTCGGCTGATTTTAACGGAGGGGAAAAAGTGAGAAAGAATTTTGATAGTCAGCTTGATACGCTTAGCACTGAGCTTATAACGATGGGGGCAATGTGTGAGGAAGCCATTTCGTATTCGTCGAAAGCTTTGCTTGAACACGAGGAAAGCCTGATAAAAAAAGTTTTCGAGACAGACAGAATGATCGATGAAAAAGAACGGGAAATCGAGGGTAAATCAATGAGAATGCTGCTTCAACAGCAGCCGGTAGCAAGAGACCTGAGAACTATATCTGCGGCTCTCCGTATGATTTCCGATATGGAAAGAATAGGGGATCAGGCAGCGGATATAGCGGAAATATCACAGTATGTCACCGAAAACAACCTGCTTGTTAAGGTTCATATCGCTGAAATGTCCGAGCATGCAATCAAAATGGTGAAAGACAGCGTCGATTCATTTGTTCGGAAAGACATTGAAACAGTAAAAAATGTCATTTCGCACGACGATATAGTGGACGGATTGTTTTTGCAGGTAAAATCGGAGCTTACCAAGGTTATAAGTGAAACTCCGGAAAAAGCGACTTTGTGTCTTGACCTTCTGATGATTGCAAAATATCTTGAAAGGATAGCCGATCACGCAGTAAATATAGCAGAATGGGTGGAGTATTCCATCACAGGAGTACATGTCACGGATGAGGTGCCGCGCGTCTGATTTAATAAGGAGCGACTGAATATGATATATTTCGTTGAAGATGACAATAATATAAGAAAACTTGTAAGTTACGCACTTAACAGCAATGGAATAGAGGCGGTTGGATTTGAACTCCCGTCTGAATTCTGGAAAAAAATGAAAGAGCAGCTCCCTTCGCTGATTCTTCTTGATATAATGTTGCCCGAAGAGGATGGAATAGCTATACTGGAAAAACTGAAAAAAGACGAATTTACAAATAAAATTCCGGTCATAATGCTTACGGCGAAAACTTCAGAATATGACAAGGTTTACGGACTTGACAGCGGTGCTGACGATTATATTACAAAACCATTCAGTATGATGGAGCTTATAGCGCGTATTAAGGCTTTGCTACGCAGATCAGGTTTTTCTCCGTCTGAAACAGAAAAGGAAGAATACAGTGTTAACGGACTGAGAATATCTGTACCGCAGCATACGGTGACAGTAGACGGCAAACCGGTAAATCTTGCTCTGAAGGAATTTGAGCTTTTGCTTGCAATAGTCAAAGCCGACGGAAGAGTTTGTACGAGAAATTATCTGCTCGAAAATATCTGGGGTTATGAATTTGACGGAGAGAGCAGGACTGTTGACGTACATATCAGAAAACTCCGTGCAAAGCTCGGCGAGGACGAAAAAGAAGAGAAGATAATCGAAACGGTAAAAGGAATCGGGTATAAACTAAAAAAATAACAGATATGCGAAAGGTAAAACCGAAATGAGTAAAAAAATATTCCGCTCAATTTGTCTGGTGGCGTTAGCGGTTCTGATAGTTTCAGTTCTGTTTTTATCCGGAATAATGACAAGAGCCTTTGAAAAGCAGGTGATGGCGGAAATGCAGACGGAGACCGAATATCTGATTTACGGATATAAAATGCAGGGAAGCACATTCCTCGATACCGTAAAGGATGTAAACAAAAGAATAACCGTTATTTCGCCTGACGGAACTGTGCTTTACGACAATAAGGCCAACAGCGACGAAATGGAGAATCATCTGGAAAGAGAAGAGGTTCAGTCTGCTATTAAAACCGGGTCTGGATTTAGCAGCAGATTGTCTCCCTCCCTGTCTGAAAAAACAATATATTACGCAAAACTTATGGAAGATGGCAATATTATGCGACTTTCAGTTACTGAGAGTATTATTTATCTTCTTATAAAAGAAAGCATGCCGGCAGTGATATCAACAGCAGTGCTTACCGTAATAGCAGCGGCGCTTCTTGCCCACAAAGCCGCTGAAATAATAGTCAGACCTATAAATAATATCGATCCGGAAAACCCTGATGTAAATGAGGTTTATGATGAAATATCACCGCTCGTCTATAATCTTAATAAACAGAAAATGCTGCTGAAAAATCAGATCGAGGAAGCACAGAGAAAGCAGAAAGAGTTTTCTCTGATTACCGACAATATGAAAGAAGGCATCATTATTGCCGATAGTCAAAAAAGAATTCTTTTTTATAATCCTGCGGCTTTGCACTTGCTTCAGAGCAGTAAACCTACTGATAATACGTCTGTATATTCGCTGAACAGAAGCGAGGTGTTCAGAAATGCGGTTGAAAAAGCGTTAAACGGTGAAATGAGCGATGAACTGTTAAAAACCGAAAACGGGATCTGCCGTGTTATCGGAAGCCCTTCCTCTGAAGCAACCGGAAGCGTAGGAGCAGTAATAATTGTAATGGATGTGACAGAGATCGAGGAAAGAGAAAAGCTGAGACGGGAATTTACTGCAAATGTTTCGCACGAACTGAAAACTCCGCTTACTTCAATTTCAGGTTTTGCTGAGCTTATGAAAACCGGAACCGTCAGTTCAGGAGACGTAAAAGAATTTTCAGGAGTTATTTACGAGGAAGCGCAAAGGCTTATCACTCTTGTCAATGATATAATAAAACTATCAGAGCTTGACGAAAATAAAATGAGTGAGAATTTTGAAGCGATTGATCTCAAAGAAATTGCTGATGAAGTAAAAACTGTTCTTGCGCCATACGCCGCAGAAAAAAAGATAAATTTTGAAGTAGACGGCGAAAATCTCAGAATCTGCGGAAACAAACGGCTTATTTTTGACATTGTTTATAATCTGTGCGACAATGCAATCAAGTATAATAAAACGGGGGGCAATGTTTTTGTCTCAGTAAAAAAAGAGGAATCAAAAGTAATCCTTACCGTTCGCGATACCGGAATCGGAATCCCGCAAAAGGATACCGAAAGGGTATTTGAAAGGTTTTACCGCGTAGATAAAAACAGATCAAGAGAAATCGGCGGTACAGGTCTTGGCTTGTCAATTGTCAAACACGCTTGCGCAGTTAACGGTGCGGAAATAAATCTTAAAAGCAGAGAGAACGAGGGAACGGAAGTAACCGTGCTTTTTAAGGCTTATGACGCCGAATAACTCCCATGGAAAACACAAACATATTTAAGTATAACCTTATATTTGAGGCAATTTAAGCTGAAAGTTCAGATCTGTAACCAATATAAAATCCTGCTTTGCAGACAAATGACTGAAAAACAACCACGGTGTATATGAAAACTTGTCTTTCCTACAGTTTATCAAAAGAAATTCGCTTAAACTAGGACTAATAACAGGACAACTTCAAATGGTCTGATTCATAGCATTGACAAATTCTGAACGCAATGGATAACCATAACAAAAACCAAGGTCACTTCAAAAAATGATTGACCTTGGTTTTTGTTGTTTTTATATAGCGTAAAAATCAGTTTTTTAAATTTGACTCAACTATTTGAGTTTTTGAATTACAAAAGTAAAAACAGCTGCTTTAAGTCATATTTTAAAGATATCCACAGGCTTACAGTTTACAGAATTGCTTTTGCTCCCGGATACAATGCTGAATATTATCTGAGCAACAGCATTATTCGGAAATATAATCAATGTGTTTAAGATATTTACAAAGTCTGTCAGCCCAACCGGAGATATAAGGCAAACTCTCTGCGAGTCCCAGCCCGTGACCTCCCTCAGGATAAATGTGCATTTCAACAGGAATCGAAAGCTTGCGGAGGGAAATTGCATATTTGTAGGAGTTGATTACGTTAACCGCTTCGTCTGAGGAAGTGTGCCAAAGGAACATCATCGGGGTTGTTTTATCGCATATCATGTGAGGTGTAACGGAGTCTGCAAGAGCGTCGGCTTTATCACCGAGAAGATTTACAAACGAACCTCTGTGTCCCTCGATATCTATAACCGGATAACAGAGTATCTGACAGTTTGGCATAAAGTTTTCTTTATCAATATCATCGACTGACTCTCCGTCTATCGGCAGCTTATAAGTGGATACAAGAGCGGCAAGATGACCGCCTGCCGAAGATCCCATTACTGCTATTTTGTCCTTGTTTATTCCGAATTTTACAGCGTTGGCACGAACAAATCTTACCGCTCTTCTTGCGTCGAGAAGAGGGTAGGGGAAGCGGTTCGGGCTAACTCTGTAATCAACGACAAAACAGTCAATTCCGTTCTTAGCGAGAAATTCAGCATAACCTCTTCCTTCATGATCTGCCCGCATGGCATAGGCGCCGCCTGGGAAGATAACGACAGCCCCATCGCCTTTTTTGTTTTCACTCGGATAATATGTAATTTTCGGAATTTCTCCGCCTATGTAACCGGGTGTATCTTTTTCCCAAAGTAAAAATTCTTTTTTCTCAGCCATTTTTTTGATCCTTTCTGTTAATTTGTTTTTTAATTGGTTTATTATTTTTGGGATATAATAAAACGTTGTTTTTTTAGCGCTTGATGTTATATGACTGCCAAATGAAAATTAAGTTCTGCGAATTACTTGGTTTTTCGGCATTATTGTTTGTCACACTCTTTGGTTTTCACTGCAAATTTGAGATAAAATATCACGGCAACTGAAATAATAAGCGCAATAAGAGAAACCGCCTGCTGAGCGTAAATTTCAAATCCGAAAACACTGTTTCCGTTTTTCTGAATAAATGCTATAAGAGGGCTTGCAGCAAGAGTAGTCAAAAATCCTACTGTTCCGGAGACGGCATTGCTGAAAGCTATAATCGGGACAGCATTTTCACTGCCGAACTGCTCATAAATCAGGTTGTAACTGGCACTGCCTATTCCTGCTTGCGAGACGGCAAGCAGGACTGAATAAATCATAAAAAACACCTTGCCGTTTTCAGGAACTGTAAGTGTACTGAAAATAAAGGCGCCGGAAAGTATTCCGAAGGAGAGAAGTAGCATAAATTTGAAAGAATATCTGTCAGCAATTTTTCCGATCGGAATTGAAAACAAAGCACGGATTATTCCTGAAACGATGGATATTACCGAAATGTAGGTCATCGACAGACCAAGTTCTTTGATCTGATAAGTTCCGAAAAAAGGAGTTGTAATGTAAGTTGCTACGTACCACAGAACGAAAACCAGAACAACGGACAATATCTTTCGGTTGCTTATCATATATTTGAGATTCATATGTATTTTTTCAGACTTTCCGGCAGCTATTTTCATGGCGTACGGATCAGTATCTTTTGAAAACACCAAAGTAACGGTGTGAAGGACCATTGAAATGAATATTGCGACTGAGCAGGTGATAAAAGAGCAGATACTCAATCCTTCAGCGTCAAAACCGTCTATAAGAATGCCGAGTACAGTAGTGTAGATCATTCCGCCGATAAGCGAAACTATTTCTTTCTTTGCGGTAAAAACCCCTCTGCAACGCGTATCAACCGATTTCATATACCAGGTAAGTTTTATCGGGGCGATAACATTCGATATAGCAAGACCTATCGCAAAAGATACAATAAACAGTACGGGTTTAAGTTGAGCCGGAATGTTAAAGAACGGAACAAGATAGATAAGACCGAAAAGCGACTGATTAATGATATGGACTGTGATAAGAGTCGGTTTAACTGATCTGATGTTCAGATAGATAGCGATAAACTGAAATGCGACTCCGAGCGAAATCATACCGGTAATTATACCTGTGATTTCATCCGAAATGCCAATATATGAGGCCAGTTTGGCTATGAATGCTCCGGAAACAGTCAGTGTAATCAGGTATTCAAGCAAAGCTTCTGCAATGTAAAGGCATCGGTTCAGAAGGTAAGGGTAGCTGCGGTTTTTAAATTCAGACAACATATGATAACTCCGACAAAAACTATTATAGTCTGACAATTCTATCATGTAAGAAGATGTTTGTCAATAGGTATTTGAGTCTGATCGGAAAAAAATATTTGAGTCTGATCGGAAAAAAATATATATCCCGGATAAAAGTGAAAGCTGTACTGAATCGGAACTTAAACCTAAAAGATACAAGAAAAAATGCTTGAAATGTAAGCAGAAATTACATTTTTTTGGTATGAATTGAAAAGTATCTGTAATGAATTACAGATGTCGGTGTTATTTTTGTAAAGTATAAAGATAACTTCTTTTCAAGAGACAAAATTACAAACGGCTTGCGAGTTTTGCGCAAGCCGTTTGGCTGTTTCTTATGGGAAAATAAAATCAATGCCGTCTTGCTTAATTTAGCTTGTAAAACGGTTACGGCGGAATGAAAGACCAATCAGATAAGTAACATTTTTGTTTAAATGTAAAGACCGTAATGTGAAAACAATCGGTATTTAATCAAACGTCAGGTTAACATATCCGGAAACACTTTCCCCGTTACTGATTTACCTTAAACTCACTGATTAATACATTCCGCCCATGCCGCCCATATCGGGAGCCGGAGCAGCGGGAGCTTTGGGTTCTTTCTTATCTGCAACGAGTGCTTCTGTTGTAAGAACGATAGATGCAATAGAAGCTGCATTCTGAAGTGCGGAACGTGAAACCTTGGTCGGGTCAACGATACCGGCTTCCATCATGTCTGTATAGACCTCTTTTGCGGCATCAAATCCGTAGCCGACTTTACGGCTTCTCATTATCTTGTCTACTATTACAGAGCCTTCAAAGCCTGCGTTTTCAGCTATCTGACGAACCGGAGCTTCAAGAGCAGAAACAACTATCTGAACGCCGACTTTTTCGTCTCCTGATGTTGAATCGAGAAGCTTCTTTACAGCGGGAATAGCATTAAGGAATGATACTCCGCCTCCGGCGACTATTCCTTCTTCAACGGCTGCTTTTGTAGCGTTGAGAGCGTCCTCAATACGCAGTTTTTTCTCTTTCATTTCAGTTTCAGTAGCTGCACCTACTTTAATGACGGCAACTCCGCCTGAAAGTTTTGCGAGTCTTTCCTGAAGTTTTTCTCTGTCGAAATCAGAAGTTGTAGTTTCAATAGCACTCTTTATCTGGTTTACACGGTTTTTGATTTCCGCTGTATCACCGGCTCCGCCGACAATAATTGTGTTCTCTTTGGAAATCTTGACCTGTCTTGCGTGACCGAGCATCTGCATGGTTGTTGTCTTAAGGTCAAGTCCGAGGTCATCGGAAATAACCTCTCCGCCGGTAAGGATTGCTATATCGCGGAGCATTTCTTTTCTGCGGTCACCGAAACCGGGAGCCTTTACGGCAACTGCGGTGAATACGCCCTTAAGTTTGTTGAGAATAAGTGTAGTGAGTGCTTCGCCTTCAACGTCTTCAGCGATTATTACAAGCTTATGGCTTGCACCTGCCTGAATCATGCTTTCAAGCAGAGGGAGCAGGTCCTGAATGTTGGATATTTTTTTCTCAGTGATGAGAAGAAGAGCGTCGTCAATGACGGCTTCCATTTTATCGGTGTCTGTTACCATATAGGGAGAGATGTATCCGCGGTCAAACTGCATACCTTCAACTACTTCGCAGTAAGTCTCGGCTGATTTTGACTCTTCAACAGTGATAACACCGTCAGCAGTGACTTTTTTCATTGCATCGGCAATGAGTTGACCTATTACTTCGTCACCTGCGGAAATCGTTCCGACTCTTGCGATATCTTCGGTTCCGTTAACCTTCTTTGAATTTGATTTAAGAGCTTCTACCGCAGCGTCGACGGCTTTTGCTATGCCTTTGCGGATAACCATCGGGTTAGCACCGGCAGTTATATTTTTCATGCCCTCGCGTATAAAAGCCTGAGCGAGAAGGGTAGCGGTTGTTGTACCGTCACCGGCAGCGTCGTTGGTTTTAGTCGCAACTTCTTTTACAAGCTGAGCACCCATGTTTTCCATAGGATCGTCAAGCTCAATCTCTTTTGCGATCGAAACACCGTCATTTGTTATCAGAGGCGATCCGAATTTCTTGTCGAGAACGACATTTCTTCCTTTCGGACCGAGAGTTATTTTAACTGTATCTGCAAGTTTGTCAATTCCTTTGAGAAGAGAATTTCTTGCGTCTGTTCCGTAAATTATTTCCTTTGCCATAATCTTAAATCCTGCCTTTCATTTATTTAACCAAACAGTAATATCACGTCAAATATCGGGTCATCTTATTCAACAATAGCGAGAATGTCGCTTTGTTTGACGATGACATATTCCTGACCGTCACACTTGACTTCAGTTCCCGAGTATTTGCTGGTAAGAACTTTGTCTCCGACTTTTACAGTCATAACGATTTCTTTGCCTTCCACAACTCCTCCGGGGCCTACTGCTATTACCTCCGCGATCTGCGGTTTTTCCTTGGCGTTTCCTGCGAGAATAATGCCGCCTTTCGTAGTTTCTTCTGCCTCTGTCATTTTAAGAACGACTCTGTCGGCAAGCGGTTTTATTGTCATGATAAAAGTACCTCCGTTTTTATATTTAGCACTCGCGTGTGCTAAGTGCTAACACTACTTGTTATTGTACACTTCAAAACGAAAAATGCAATAGGTTTTGATAATATTTCACATTTATTTAACAAATAAAGTTAAAACGATATTTTCTGAGGGTATATATATGCATTTCAGATTGAAATATGAAAAAACAGCCTCTTATAATCAATTTTAACTATCATTTGATAAACAGTGAGAATAATTTAAGATCGGACAATTATGATATATGCAAGTAGTACCGATACTTTATCATCAATTTTATCATTTAAAGCATAGCATAAAATTTCCGGATTTTAATGAATGAAAACCGGTGACGGATATTTAATATATCCAGTCAGCTATAATATTAAGTTCAGATAAAAATGTAGAGTATAAATATTAAAAAATCGTAATCAAGTAATCAAATAAAAAACCGCAACGAAATTAACTGCAACAAGGATCACCCAAAATTGCAGTTATTTCATTGCGGTCAGTATGTTAATTAAAACCACTAATCCTTCTGGTTTGTTGCATAGCAAACCTGTAATTCAAAGAAGGGAAGTGAAATGAAATCATGATCCACGGTTTAACAGGTAAGCTTATAACACAAGTAAGTCATAAGTATTGTTTATTATGAAAAAGATTTCAAAAAAGGGTGGAGGTCAGATCAGTGATTATTTTTTGTCGTCGTTTCCGAGGTTATGGTCTTTTCTCATTGCGACGTTCTGGAGGAATTTGAAATCAAGATCAGTGTAGAAAGAAGCGGGACGCTGCGGAGGAGTCTGATCCTGCGGCTTTACCTGTACAGGTTCCTGGTGGGTAATCTGCTGCTGTACGGGAGCCTGCTGCTGAACAGGACGCTGAGTCTGCTGAGAAGCCGGGGCAGGAGCGGGAGCAGAGTATGCAGGAGCCTGATTATACTGCGGCTGCATTGTCGGCTGATAAGCCGGTGCCTGCTGCGGTGCAGCGTTCATGTCTGCTGAATCAGCCGGAACTTCACTGTAAATCTCTCTCATTCCGCCGCTTCTGGTAGCAATAACGGTAATTTCGATTCCGTCACCTATTTCAGGATCAAATTTAAGACCCCAGATAATTCTTGCGTTCGGAGAAGCCTCATTCTTTATCATCTGAGTAGCTTCGGTAACTTCATTAAGGACGATATTTTCATTAGCTATGATGCTGATAATCATACCGTCAGCTTCTTTGATTGAGGTTTCAAGAAGAGGACTGTTGATAGCCTGTTCGGCAGCAAGCATAGCCTTGTTTTCTCCGGAAGCGATACCGATACCGATATGTGCATCGCCTGAGTTTCTGAGTATTGTTGTTACGTCCGCAAAGTCAAGGTTTATGTAGCTTTCGTCGTTTATAAGACGGCAGATGCTCTGAACACCTTTGATCAGAATTTCATCAGCTGCTCTGAAAGCTTCTTTAATTTCGAGGGGCTTGTTGGAAATAGTAAGAAGTCTTTCGTTCGGAACAACGATAACAGCATCAACGTTCTGACGAAGCTTATTGATACCGTCTTCTGCGGCAGCCATACGTGCTCCGCCCTCAAATTCAAAAGGTTTGGTTACAACGGCAACTGTAAGGATGCCGAGCTCTTTTGCCGCTTTGGCGATCACGGGAGAAGCACCTGTTCCGGTACCGCCGCCCATTCCTGCCGTTATGTAAAGCATGTCCACATTCTGGAGCCTGTTTTTAATGAGTTCAATGGATTCCTCAGCTGCTTTTCTACCTGCCTCAGGGTTAGCACCTGCACCGTGACCTCTTGTGGTAAGACGTCCGATAGCTATTTTGTGTCTTACAGGCGAACTGCGGAGTACCGGAATATCGGTGTTGACAACAACCATATCGGCGCTTTTTTCTCCGTTGAGGAACATTCTGTTAACAGCATTGTTTCCGCCGCCGCCAATGCCGAAGACTTTTATGTGAACCTTCTGAGAGGATTCGTCAAATTCAAAATCGTCCCAACCTTCAATGAAACCGTCAGGCGGATCCATCATGGGAGCAGGATTTACCGATACAGGCTCCTGTACGGGCTGGGGAGCAACAGGAGTTACGGGTTTCTGGAATCCGGGAGTCGGTGTAGCGAATCCGGAAGCGGGAGTTGCAAAAGGGTTTTTCTGGGCGTTGTTTGTGTTATCTATATACATTTTAAGTCCTTTCCGCCGCCGCAAGGCGTGGCTCACAGAATAATAATCAAATTCGTTGAAACCATTATACTTCATTTTTTTTCGCAATGCAATACTATTTACTAAAGTTTTAAAAAAGTTCACAAAATACTTTACATAAAATTTTTCAGATGACCATGTAGGTGATTTCTGCGGTAGTTTTCCGGAAATAATGTCGTTTTATCAGGAAAAAGTAATCGGTTTTTACAGCAAGCAAATTAAGTGAAAACCACTTTGCCGCGATGAAATTGTCACGGCAAACAACGATTACGGGATGCGTGAAGTCCGAAGCTTCCGCTTCTGCGATTCTCAAAAACAACTTTTCGTTTTTGTTTGAGAAAATACGTTCTTTTGTGATAATTACTGTTATTTTTTCAGCTTCAGCCAGCCAAGGTTTTACAGTTTTTCCGAGTTTGATGTAACGGAAAAAACTGACAGCAACAGCCAACGCGGCAATCACGAGAAGTACAGGTAAAATCAGAAAAAAGCTTCCTGCGAAAAGAAGAAGCACGGCGCTTTTTTCCAGCAATGTAATGAACATGGCAAAAGCTTTGAAAACAGCGGAGATAAGTGTGTATTTTCTGATTTTTTTGTAAAGATCAGTAAATATGCGTATTATGCCGCCTTTTCTTGATTTGGCGGCGATGTAACCGATATAGGTTTTGTAACGAAAGTAATCGTCAGAATTGATTTTTTTCATAAAGAACTCCGTTTTCGGGTGATATATTCAAAATATTTACAAAGAATAGTAACGTTAAGACTTGACAAACGAAAATCAAATTTATATAATTATAAGGATAATACGTTGAAAGGAACAATGCCGATGCAAAGGGAAACAACCGAATTGCAATACGGAGATAACAGTATAAGCAGTCTGAAAGGCGCTCAGCGAGTCAGGGAAAAACCGGAGGTCATATTCGGTTCCCGTGACCTTGAGGGCTGCATTCACGCTTTTTTCGAAATTCTGTCGAATGCCGTCGATGAAGCAAGAGCAGGATTCGGAAAGGTAATAAATGTAACCGCATATAAAGACCGTTCCATCGAAGTTGAAGATTTCGGACGCGGAGTGCCGCTCGGATATAACGAGAACGAGGGAAGATACAACTGGGATCTGATATTCTGTGAGCTTTATGCCGGCGGAAAATACAAAAACTCAAAAGATTCGGCTCAGTATGAGTATGCGCTCGGAACAAACGGTCTCGGAGCCTGTGCAACCCAGTATGCTTCTGAGTACATGCATGTAAAATCTTACAACGGTAAAACGCTGTCGGAAATTGATTTTGCTTACGGTGAACCCACAGGCGAGCTGAGAGTAAGCGAGTTAAAGAAAAATGAAATAAGAACAGGAACTGTTATACACTGGAAGCCGGATAACACAATTTTTACGTCAATAAAGATACGTAAAGAGAGATTTGAGGACATTCTGAAGCGACAGGCCGTTGTAAACAGTGGGATCAAGTTTTGTCTTCGCTGGCAGGAAGAGGACGGAAGTTTTACTCAAAGCGAGTATGTTTACGAAAACGGAATTGTTGATTACGTTAAGGAGATAGCAGGAAATGACGCTGTTACTCAGCCGGTTTACTGGGAAGAGACGGTGAGCGGAACTGTTACAAATTCTCAGGACGGCGACGACGGAGATGACAGCGAGGAAGAAGAAAGCCAGACCGGAGAAGAGTATAAGCTGAAAATGACCGTGTCCTTCTGTGTGACTACAAAAAATACCTGTAAGGAATACTATCATAACTCAAGTTATCTGGAACACGGCGGCTCACCTGAAAAAGCTGTTCAGACTGCTTTCGTTAATGCTGTAGATAAATACTGCCGCGATAACGGCAAATACAACAAGGGCGAATCAAGACCTGTTTTCAAAGATATTCTTGACTGCCTTGTGATTGTGACAAACTGCTTTTCAAACATCATTTCCTATGAAAACCAGACCAAAAAGGGAATTTCAAACAGATTCATCCGTGTGGAAATGACATCCTTTTTCAAGAAGAATCTGGAAGTGTATTTTGTTGAAAATCCGATGGAAGCGGAAAGATTCGTCAGCCGGGTTCTTATCAACAAAAGAAGCCGTGAACAGGCGGAAAGCACCAGAATCAATATAAAGAAAAAACTGACGGGTAACGTTGACATTGCAAACCGTGTGGAAAAATTTGTGGCTTGCAGATCGAAAGATCCCGAAAAACGTGAGCTGTACATCGTTGAGGGTGACTCCGCCATGACGTCCTGTAAACTTGCGAGAAATTCCGAGTATCAGGCGATAATTCCCGTCCGGGGTAAAACGCTTAACTGTCTGAAAAGCACGTATGACAAAATATTCTCCAGTGATATTATAACCGATTTGATACGTGTTATAGGTTGCGGAGTGGAAGTCGATAAAAAAATCAAGGGAGATATACCCAGATTTGACGCAAACTCGCTGAGATGGAGTAAAATAATTATCTGTACAGATGCAGACGAGGACGGCTTTCAGATAAGAACTCTTATACTGACAATGATTTACAGGCTTCTGCCGACGCTGATACCGATGGGAAAGGTTTTCATAGCGGAATCTCCGCTTTTTGAGATAACATGTTCCGATAAAACTTATTTTGCTTATGACGAAAGAGAAAAAAATCAGATACTGAAGAAAATCGAAGGTCAGAAGTACGTGTTGCAAAGATCCAAGGGACTCGGTGAAAACGAGCCGGAAATGATGTGGCAGACGACAATGTGCCCGGCAACAAGAAGACTGATAAACGTAACAGAAGCCGATGCAGAAGAGACAGCCGAGATATTCGACACACTTCTCGGTGACAACATAACGGCAAGAAAGAAATATATTGCTGACAACGGAAGCAAGTATATGGATGAAGCCGATATATGACTGAAAGAAGAGGTTTAACAATGCTGAGTATAGGGCTTGACATAGGATCAACCACAATAAAAAGCGCCGTAACCGACGAAAACGGAAAACTTTTATACAACTCCTATGAAAGACATTATTCCGAAGTTCAGGATAAGGCGATAAAACTAATAGAGAAAATAAAAGACGAATTCAGTCTTGACGAAAGTTCGGAGGTAAATATCTGCATCTCCGGATCAGCCGGAATGGGATTTGCCGATGACATTGGTCTGCCGTTTGTGCAGGAGGTTTATGCGACAAGGACAGCTGTTCTTAAACTTAACCCTGAAACGGATGCAGTAATCGAACTCGGAGGAGAGGATGCAAAAATTCTTTTTCTTACCGGAGAAGAGAGCGGGGAAAAAGAGCTTGAAGTAAGAATGAACGGCTCATGTGCCGGAGGAACGGGAGCATTTATAGACCAGATGGCAACGCTTCTCGGTATAACTCCGGACGAAATGGACGAAGCCGCTAAAAAGCAGGAGAAAATTTACGTTATCGCTTCAAGATGCGGTGTGTTTGCCAAAAGTGACATACAGCCTTTACTTAACCAGGGAGCGAGGATATCTGATATATCGGCTTCAATTTATTACGCTGTTGTAAATCAGACTGTGGCAGGGCTGGCACAGGGTAGAGTAATAAAGGGCAAGGTGCTTTACCTTGGCGGACCGCTTACGTTCCATTCGCAGCTGAGACTCGCTTTTGATAAAACACTCGGAATTAAGGGACTTTGTCCGGAAAATTCTCTTTGCTATGTTGCGTACGGAGCTGCTCTTGCGCCTGCGGAGAGAAGATACACTGTTTCCGAAATACTCGGTTTGCTGAAAAACAGAAAGCCTTCCGGAACGTATAAAGCCGCCGAACCGCTTTTTGAAAATGAGGAAGAGTACAGAGAATTTACCGAAAGACATTCTCTTGATAAAGTCGAAAGAGCTGACATAAAGGACGCAACTGACGGAGTTTATATAGGAATCGATGCCGGTTCAACGACACTCAAATGTGCGGTAATCGACAATAAAGGCAGACTTTTGCATTCGGTTTATATGCCTAACAGCGGAAACCCGGTACCTCTTGTTCTTGAATTTCTTAAACATCTTTACAATGATAACCCGGGAATTAAAGTGCTGGGATCAGCCTCAACCGGTTACGGAGAAGAAATAATAAAGAACGCGTTCGGAGTCGACATTGGTATAGTTGAAACTGTTGCGCATTTTTATGCCGCAAAGTATTTCAGACCGGAAGTTGATTTCATACTTGATATCGGCGGTCAGGATATTAAGTGTTTTAAGATTGCCAACGGAGCGATTGATAATATATTCCTGAACGAAGCATGCTCATCCGGTTGCGGATCCTTTCTGCAGACTTTTGCAGGTGCGCTTAATTATAACATTGCCGATTTTGCAAAGCTCGGACTTTTTGCAAAATCACCGGTTGAACTCGGTTCACGCTGCACCGTTTTCATGAATTCCTCGGTAAAACAGGCTCAGAAAGACGGGGCGACAATTGATAATATTTCTGCGGGACTTTCAATGTCGGTTGTAAAGAATGCGCTTTACAAAGTAATCAGAGCTACAACAAAGGATGCTTCTGTTTCGCTCGGAAAACATATAGTGGTTCAGGGAGGAACATTCTTTAACGACGCAGTTTTAAGAGCTTTTGAAAAAGAAATAGGCATGAATGTGGTAAGACCGGATATAGCAGGTCTTATGGGCGCTTACGGAGCCGCACTGTATGCCAGAGAAAAATTCAGGGGAAAGTCAACTCTTATCGGAAAAGACGACCTTGAAAGTTTTGTTCATGAGGTAAAGGCAACGACGTGCAAGGGTTGTACCAATCACTGCAAACTCACGATAAATACTTTCGGCACTGAAAACGGAGAGAAGAGAAGATTTATAGCAGGAAACCGCTGTGAAACACCGGTAACCGGAAAAAAGAGCGGCGACAGTGAGCTTAATCTCTATCAGTACAAGCTTGATCTTCTTTCGCAGCTTGAAAGCAAACCCGGAAAGCTCGGTAAAATCGGGATACCGCTCGGACTTAATATGTACGAGCTTCTGCCTTTCTGGCACAGACTTCTTACCGATATAGGTTTTGAGGTTGTGATTTCGCCGGCATCAAACAGACAGCTATACCTCAGAGGACAGCAGACAATACCTTCTGATACCGTTTGTTTCCCGGCAAAGCTTATGCACGGACATGTTGAGTCGCTTATCGATATGGGTGTTGACACTGTATTTTATCCCTGTATGTCGTACAACCTCGACGAAGGGCTGGGAGATAATCATTATAACTGTCCGGTTGTGGCTTATTATCCCGAGGTTATCAAGGCAAATGTAAGGGATTTAAGAACAAGAACTTTTATATGCGATTATTTCGGACTGCACCGGCCGAAGGATTTTGCAAAGAAATTCACCGAAGCAATGAATAAGTATTATCCGGGAAAAATTTCATATCAGACTGTCAAGAAAGCATCAGAAAAAGCGTATTCCGAATACGAGGAATTTTTAAATAAGGTTGCTGAAAAGGGAAGAGAGATAACCGTTAAGGCAAGAAAAGAGGGAAAACCGATTATAGTACTTGCCGGAAGACCTTATCACATTGATCCCGAGATAAACCACGGAATTGACAAACTGATTTGTTCGCTCGGAGCTGCAGTTATAACCGAAGACAGTATAAGCGGTGAAATGGAAAAATTCAGAGTCGGAGTGCTGAATCAGTGGACATATCACTCAAGACTTTACGCCGCGGCAAAATATATTGCGGATAAAAGCGATATGAATCTGGTACAGCTTGTATCATTCGGATGCGGACTTGACGCCATTACCACCGACGAAACAAGATCGATACTCGAAAGCGAAAATAAGATATATACCCAGATCAAAATAGACGAAATAACAAACCTCGGAGCGGTGAAAATCAGGCTTCGCAGCCTGTTCTCCGCCATAAACTGAGTGAAAGGCAAAACAATGAAAGAAATAAAAACACACGTAGAGCCGCATTTGCCGTTCACCGGCGATATGAAAAAGAAATATAAAATACTTATACCGGATATGCTGCCGGTTCACTTTGCCATACTCCGTGAAGTATTCACAAGTTACGGCTATAATCTTGAAATTCTGAAAAACACCGGACCTTCTGTAGCGGTAGAGGGGCTTAAATATGTCCATAACGACACTTGTTACCCGGCGCTGCTTGTAATAGGTCAGATGATAGACGCTCTTAATACCGGAAAATATGATCTTGACAGCACTGCGGTAATGATAACACAGACCGGGGGCGGTTGCCGTGCATCCAATTACATTCATCTTCTCCGTAAAGCTATGAAAAAAGCGGGTTACGGAAAAGTTCCGGTAATTTCACTGAATATTTCCGGACTTGAAAAGGGAAGCAGCCTGAAGCTGACTATTCCGATGCTTGTAAAGATGCTTTGCGCACTTTGTTACGGAGATCTTATAACTTTGCTTAAAAATCAGACCGAACCGTATGAAACAGTAGCGGGCGCATCACAGAAAGCGACCGAAAAATGGACAAAAGAGATAGCCGAACAGCTTAAAAAAGGAAAAGGCTGGTCGTCGAAAGCTTTTGAAAAGAACATGAACGGAATTGCGTCTGATTTTGCGGCAATAGAAAGAAAAGTCACTCCAAAAGTAAAGGTAGGGGTAGTAGGGGAAATATATGTAAAGTATTCCGCTCTTGCCAATAACAATCTTGAAGAGTTCCTTCGCAGTCAGGACTGCGAGGTAAACGTCCCCGGCATAATGGCGTTTATATGCTTCAAAATCGACAACAGAATCGAGGACATAAAACTTTACGGCGGAAGTATGCTGAAAAAAGCGGTTTGCAATCTGCTGCTCGGCAAAGTAAAGAACATAGAATCAATAATGCATTCGGTAATGAAAAATTACAAACAGTATCAGATGCCGGCGACATACGAACACCTCAAAGAAATGGTTTCCGGAGTAATCGGATACGGAGCCAAGATGGGAGAGGGCTGGCTTCTTACCGCAGAAATGGTGGAGCTTATCAAAAGCGGATATGAAAACATTGTATGCGCACAGCCGTTCGGATGTCTGCCTAATCACATAGTCGGCAAAGGAATGGTAAGAAAACTGCGTTCACTTTACCCGACCGCAAACATAGTTCCGATAGATTATGACCCGGGAGCCACCAGAGTAAATCAGGAAAACAGAATCAAACTTATGCTCGCAGTGGCAAAAGAGAGAATGCAGTCAGGCGAAAATTAAAGAAAAACAGCGTAAATTGTTGACAGATGTCACAAAATAGTATATAATTTTAGAAAAAAAGAAACGGGGACGTATAAATGAGTTCGTTTAAAGTAATAGATCATCCGCTGATACAGCACAAGCTTACAATAATGAGAGATGTAAGGACCGGATCAAAGGATTTCAGAGAGCTTCTTGACGAAATCGCAATGCTGATGGGTTATGAGATAACGAGAGATCTGCCGCTTGAAGAGGTAAGCATATCCACGCCGATCTGCAAAATGAAAGCAAAAAAGATATCGGGAAAGAAACTTGCGATAGTTCCGATCCTGCGTGCAGGTCTCGGAATGGTTGACGGGCTTCTATCGCTTGTGCCGGTAGCCAAGGTCGGACACATAGGTCTTTACCGTGATCCGGATACGCATCTGCCGGTAGAATATTACTGCAAACTGCCGGTTGACATTGAAGACAGAATAGTAATACTTGTTGATCCTATGCTCGCAACCGGAGGAAGCGCTTCGGACGCCATAACTCTCCTTAAACAGCGCGGAATAAAAAACATCAGATTTATGTGTCTCGTTGCTGCACCTGAAGGGGTTGCCAAAGTTCAGAAGGACCATCCTGACGTTGACATTTACGCCGCGGCTCTCGATGAAAAATTAAACGATCACGCTTACATAGTTCCCGGACTCGGAGACGCCGGCGACAGACTTTTCGGCACTAAATAATAATTTTAAAAACAGTAAAGCGGTAAGAAAACCGGAGCGGGTATGTACAAAAGTTATACAGTCGGCGAAAACGATAAAGGACAGAGAATAGATAAGTTTATAACGAAAACAATCAAAGCTCTTCCGCAGTCAATGATGTACAAGGCGTTCAGAACCAAAAAAATTAAACTGAACGGAAAGAAAACGGAAATAAACAAAAGGCTTGAGCTTGGTGACGTAGTCGAAGTATTCCTGAAAGACGATTTTTTTGTCACAGACGGAGAAGAAAGTATATATAAGAAAATAATCCCGGCGATCAAGGTCGTTTATGAAGACGAAAATATCATTGTCTGTAATAAAAAGCCCGGGATGCTTGTTCATTCTGACGACAGCGAGGGCGTAAATACACTTATAAATCATATACAGGCGTATCTCTACCGCAAAGGTGAATATGACGGAGATAGAGAAAACAGCTTTGCGCCTGCCCTCTGCAACAGGATAGACAGAAATACTGCCGGACTTGTCATAGCTGCAAAAAACGCAGAGGCTTTGAGAGTTATAAACGAAAAGATAAGAAACGGCCAGATAACCAAGAAGTATGTCTGCGCAGTGCACGGAATCCCGGAAAAGAAAAAGGAAGTACTGCACGGATATATAATAAAGGATGAAAAGGAAAACGAAGTAAAAGTTTTTGCCGAAAAGCCGGCAAACGGAAATTTCCGCACAATAGTAACCGAATATTCCGTGCTCAGGGAAAAAGACGGAAATGCGCTCCTTGAAGTTCGGCTTATAACAGGAAGAACGCATCAGATCAGAGCGCATATGGCATTTATCGGACATCCATTGCTCGGTGACGGAAAATACGGTATAAGCCGTGAAGACAGAAAAAAAGGTTATAAATATCAGGCACTTTGTTCAAGGTATATCCGTTTTGACTTCAGTACGGAAGAAAAGACCATTCTCGATTGTCTCAGAGGAAAGGAAATATCTATTCCTCTTTCGGATATATGGTTTGTAAAAGAATTCATATAGGTGTACGACGGAAGTTTTATATTACTGATTTATGAAGTTTTCAGTCGTGGCAGCCGATTTACATCACAATAAATAAGATAGTTCGGGAGTTAAACAATGAATATTAACGGAATTAAAGCGAATTTTCTCGGCGACAGCATCACAGAAGGAGTCGGAACTTCGGCGCGTAATAAAATATACCATGCGCTGCTTGCCGAAAAGTGCGGCTTTTCGGTGTGCAGAAACTACGGTATCAGCGCCACGAGGTTAGCAAGGCAGAAGGTGGAAAAGCATCTGCCGACTCCGGACACTGATTTCTGTAACAGATTTTCATCAATGGATGACGATGCCGATCTTATCGTAGTGTTCGGTGGCACAAACGATTTCGGGCACGGCGACGCTCCCGTCGGAAGTCCCTCCGACAGAACTCCGGAGACATTTTACGGTGCGTGCCATTTTCTTATGTCAGGACTGCTTGAAAAGTATCCGCAGTCAAGAATCGTGATAATGACTCCGCTTCACAGGGCAAGCGAGAACTGTCCGAAAGCCGACGGAAGCGTTCTTTACGATTACGTCAGAATATTAAGAGAGGTGGCGGAATATTATTCATTGCCGGTACTCGATCTGTGGTCGCTTTCGGGAATTCAGCCATGTGTTGAGAAGATCAGAGAAATGTACTGTCCCGACGGACTTCATCCCAATGACAGAGGTCATGAAAGAATAGCCGGACTTCTTGAAGAATTCCTTAAAACCCTGTAATACGTATATAATTCTTTGAAAGTTGACAGCTTTCAGAATAAAGAGGAGGAAATAATAATGAAAATCGGAGCAATGATGGACAGCTTCCGTTTGCCGACAAAGGAAGCGATAAAAAAAGTTAAAGAGGTCGGAGCGTCAGGATTTCAGATGTATTCGACAAGCGGTGAAAACTCACCGGAAAACCTCACAAAGGAAAAGAGAAAAGAGCTTCTTGCTTACATAAAGGACTGCGGGCTCAGAGTCAGTGCAATTTGCGGAGACCTCGGACACGGCTTCGGAGACTCTGAAAAAAATCCGCAGCTTATAGAAAAGTCAAAGAGAATACTCGAACTCGCCAAGGACCTTGAAACCGATGTGGTGACTACTCACATAGGCGTAGTGCCGTCCGACGAAAATCATCCCAGATATGAGATAATGCAGAAAGCTTGCCGTGAGCTTGCAGAGGCGGCGGATTCTATGGAGGCGCATTTTGCAGTTGAAACCGGTCCTGAAACGGCAATTACTCTGAAAAAATTTCTTGATTCACTTCAATCGAAAGGTGTCGCCGTCAACCTTGATCCTGCAAACCTTGTTATGGTTACGGGTGACGATCCTGTCAAGGCGGTTTATACACTTAAGGATTATATAGTCCACACACACGCAAAGGACGGCAAAAAGCTGTACGACAAGGATCCGGAAATCATTTACGGTATAAAGCCGGGCGACGCACTTGTTACCAGCCCTGCGTTTATTGAGCTTCCGCTCGGAGAAGGTTCGGTGGATTTTCCTGCATATCTTGCCGCATTGGCAGATATCGGATATGACGGTTACCTTACAATAGAGAGAGAAGTCGGTAGCTCTCCTGAAAAGGATATAGCCATGGCGGTAAGATTCCTTGAGGATAAGCTCAGACAGCTTTGAAAAATAACCATAAGCTGCAAAGCTTTTACCAAAGTCCGGATTACAACGGAAAGCAAACTTAATAATTAAATCAAAACGTACGGAATTCTAAAAAATCAGAAATAAAAAATCCCCGATAGCAAAAGTCGATTTGACTTATTTTCGGGGATTTTTCAATTTTTAAAACCGGTTTATTTCTTTTCGAACAGATAAGAAAAAGAATCGTCATTCAGAAGTTTGTTTATAATAACGGCTACGCCGTCATTTTCACAATTTTCTGTTACTATGTCGCAAATATTTTTTACTTCGGTCGGACTGTTGCCCATTGCCACAGAAATTCCGGCATACTTAAGCATTTCAAAGTCATTCATCGAATCTCCGACAGCAACGGAAAGACGGTGGTCAAGATTAAGCTTCTGCTCTGTAAGCATTATTGCATTTCCTTTGTCGCAGCCGAGCGGAACGCACTCAACATAACCGGGCAGTATCATTACCTTGAACTCGTCTCTCAGCATATTCAGAAATTCTTCACGTTGACGGTCATTGTTATGCAGAGAAAATTTGTTTATAGGCGGGAGATTCGTATTTTTTCTGAAAAAGTCAGAAGAGGTGACACGCAAAAAGCCGTGTTTGTCAAACCATTCCTGAGGCTCTCCGATGAAAAACATTTCATCTCTTCCTTCAAAAATCAGATCGGCAGACAGTTTCATATCAAAAAATGCGTCGGTAATCCGTATAAGCGTCTCTTTTGACAGATATTTTTCAAAAACGGTGTTTCCGTCGTACTGAATAAAAGTGCCGCATCCACAGCAGAACCCATCAAACAGTCCTGACTTTTTTATCTGATCAGGAATATAAGAGAGAGTTCTTCCGGTATTGATAAAGGCTTTGCAACCGTTTGATCTTGCAAGCCTTATCGAATCACAGACAGCGTCTGACGGAAAGTCCTGTCCTTTTCCGAGAATTGTGCCGTCAATATCAAGAAAAAAATTGAATTTGCTCATTATATTATTCCCGCTATTTTGTACATAGTATCTCTTATTACAGGGTGAACATCTGTGTAAACCCAACCGTGTCCGAGAACATTCTGAGCATAAACACATGTAAGGTGATGATGTGCATCAATACCGACATAAGTACCGGCGGCACCGTCCCAACCGAATTCAAAATCCGTAGGAGCGTCTGATTGAGCAGCTTTCGGATCAAGCATAGTCCTTACGCCGAAGGCATATCCGTATCCGGGTTTATTTCCTCCCGGATAAATGGTTTCATTCTGATTTGACCTCATAAGCTCAACGGTTTCCGGCTTTAATACACGGTAGCCGTTGTAGGCAGTACCGTTACATGCAAGAGCGTCTGAGAAAAGAACGTAATCATTTACCGTCGAAATAAGTCCGGCACCACCGCTCTGATAATTTTTACCGAGAATGAAAACGCATTTAAGCGGGGCGGGAACGTATTTATCCTGACTCAGGTTATAAAGCGTGGCAAACCGGCTTTTATCGGAATTTTCAAAATCAAAAGTTGTGCTTGTCATACCGAGCGGATCGAAAATTTCTTTTTTAAGGCAATCTCCGAATTTCATCTGACTTGCCACTTCTATGAC
>CALXUV010000002.1 GCA_944391815.1 uncultured Clostridia bacterium
TTTTTGGGAGAGATTGAACAATAATCTTTTCGCAAATTCTGTGTAAAGATGTTTTTTCGCTGTTTTAGGGTTATATCGAACAACGATTTTACACAAATAATAATTGTTCCCGCAAATCCAATGTAGAAAAGTTTTTTCATTGTTTTGGGGTTAAATCGAACTGTATTGTTACTCAAATAATCATATCCCCCACAAATCCAATGTAGAGAAGTTTTTCATTGTTTTGGGGTTAAATTGAGCAGTATTGTTACTCAAATAATAATTCCCCACAAATCTAATGTAGAGAAGTTTTTTCATTGTTTTGGGGTTAAATCGAGCATTATTGTTACTCAAATAATAATCCCCCACAAATCTAATGTAGAAAAGTTTTTTCATTGTTTTGAGGTTAAATCGAGCATTATTGTTACTCAAATAATAATAACCCCCACAAATCTAATGTAGAGAAGTTTTTTCATTGTTTTGAGGTTAAATCGAACAGTATTGTTACTCAAATAATCATAACCCCCACAAATCTAATGTAGAAAAGTTTTTTCATTGTTTTGGGGTTAAATCGAGCAGTATTGTTACTCAAATAATAATAATCCCCCACAAATCCAATGTAGAGAAGTTTTTTCATTGTTTTGGGGTTAAATCGAACTGTATTGTTACTCAAATAATCATAACCCCCACAAATCTAATGTAGAGAAGTTTTTGCCAAGCTTTTTTCAAAAAGCGGGAAACAGAAAAAAGGAAAAAAAGAAATGAAACTTATTATAGCTGAAAAACCGAGTCTTGCAAGAAATATAGCCGAAGCGATCGGAGGAAAAACCGGTACCAAAATGCAGAAAAACGCCGGTTTTTTTTCTGACCGTGAATATATAGTTACTTGGGCGTTCGGCCACCTTTTTTCTCTTTCCGATATTGAGTATTACACAGAAGGCGCAGAAAAGGGCGTCAAAGCGTCGTGGACAATGGATAATCTTCCTTGTTTTCCGGAAAAATTCAATTTTACTTTGAAGGGAGACGAGGGTGCGGCAAAACAGTTCGGTGTGATAAAATCGCTTTGCCAAAGAAGCGACGTTGACACAATTATAAACGCAGGCGACGCTGACCGTGAGGGTGAAATAATAGTACGTCTCTGTATTTCCAACTCTCTTAAAGATACCGACAAGAAAATGAAAAGGCTGTGGCTTCCCGACCAGACACCGGAAACAATACGGGAAGCGCTGAACTCTCTTAAAGATTCGTCTGACTATGAAAATCTAGCGTCTGAGGGTTTTGCACGTACATATATTGACTGGCTTTACGGCACAAACCTTACCCGTTACGCTACACTTCGCAGCGGTATGCTTTTGAGAGTCGGAAGAGTTATTGTCCCTATTGTAAAAGCTATTTACGACAGGGATATGCAGATAAGAAATTTTACGCCGGAAAAATATTTTTCGATAGAGAGCAAGGAAGAAACCGATGGCGAAACAGTAGAGCTTGTGTCCGATAAGAGGTTTCCGGAAAATCAGGTAAAGCAAGCTCAGGAGCTGTGCGATAAATATAACTCTTTGCCCGCCGTTGTCACCTCGGTCAAAAGCAAAAAAACCAAAATAGGACCGGGCAAACTCTATTCTCTGACGAAACTACAGAATTTCCTTTCGAAAAAGTACAAAATGACAATGAACGAAAGCTTGTCTATCGCACAAAGCCTGTATGAACGCGGGTACCTCACCTATCCGCGAACCAACTCTGAATACCTTGCGACTGCTGAAAAAGATAAAATGCGTCAGATAATCGCTTCGGTTGCCAAACTCGGTTATCCGGTCGCGCTGAGAGAGGACAAAACTGTATTTGATGACTCAAAAATCGAAGCCCACTCTGCGCTAACCCCGACCTACAAAATTCCGGGCAAAAAAGACCTGTCCGAACGTGAATATCTTGTGTACTCGGCTGTTTTCCGTCGGTTCGCAGCCGTGTTCTGCTCACAACCATGTACCGCAAGTAAAACCGAAATAACTGTGGAAATTGAAGGTTGTGAGAAGTTTTCGCTTAAAGGCACTGTAATTATTGACAAAGGCTGGATGGCATACGACGACTCGGTTCAGAAAGACAAATTTTTACCGAAACTGAAAAGGGGCGATCTTGTCGCCCATAAATTCGCGCCGATAGTAAAAACAACGTCTGCACCAAAGCATTACACGGTCGAAACTCTGAATAACTATCTCAAAAATCCGTTCAGAAAAGAAAAAGCCGCCTCCGAAGATTCGGAAAACGACGATGAAGATTATAAAGCTGTTTTTGAAGGTCTCGAACTCGGTACCGAGGCAACAAGGACCGGAATTATTGAAAATGCGTTGAAAAGCGAATACATAGCTTTAAGCAAAGACGTTTACACTTTGTTGCCGAGAGGTCAGTATCTTGTGGAGACGCTTGAAATACTGGGAATTTCCATGGATAAGTATAAAACTGCCACGCTCGGTCAGGCATTGAAAAAGGTGTATCACGGTGAAATCACGGTTGACGATTCGGTTAAACTTGCCGAAAATGAAATTTCAGAGGTTTTCAATAAGACAGCAGGAGCGTCAGGAGCTGACTGTGATATCGGATTTTATTCCGAAACGATAGGCGTGTGTCCGTTATGTTCCAAACCTGTGCGGCGTAGTTTTTACGGTTACGGGTGCAGCGGTTACAAGGAAGGGTGCAAGTTTTCGATTCCGCTGCGTATCTGCAAGAGGGCGATACCTGTTACTGTCGCAAAAGAATTGCTTTCGAACGGAAAATCGTCAAAACTCGACGGTTTTATATCAAAAAACGGCAAGCCGTTTTCGGCATTCCTTGGTATTGACAACGGCAAAGTATCCTTACTTTTTTGAAAAAAAGTAAGCAAAAAACTTCCCGCTTTTTGAAAAAAGCTTGGCAAAAACTTCTCTACATTGGATTTGCTGGAATACTTTCTATTTGAGTAAAAAACATTGTTAAATCTCTTCCCACAAACAGCAAAAACTTCTTTACATTTGATTTGTTGAAATACTTTCTATTTGCGTAAAATCGATGCTTAATCTATCCCACAAACAGCAAAAACTACCTCAAACCTGACTGCGAGAAAAGTTTTTGCCACCTACTTTTTTGTAAAAAAGTAGGCAAAAAACTTCTCTACTTTGGATTTGTTGAAACACTGATTATTTGCGTAGAATCATTGTTCAATCTCTCCCCCACTTTTTGTAAAAAGTGGGTCAAAAACTTCTCTACATTGGATTTGCGGGAATATTTATTATTTGCGTAGAATCATTGTTCAATCTCTCCCCAACTTTTTGTAAAAAGTGGGTCAAAAACTTCTCTACAAGGATTTCTGGGAATGGCTTTTATTTGCGTAAAATGATTGTTCAATTTCTCCCTAAAACAACAAAAAACTCTACAAACCTGACCGCGAGAAAAGTTTTTGCCACCTACTTTTTTTTATAATATTTGGCAACACACTTCTATACATTGGATTTGTTGAAAGCCTGATTATTTGGGTAGAATCGTTGTTCAATCTCTCCCTAAAACTACAAAAACCACTGCAAACCTGATGCAAGAAAAGTTTTTGACCCACTTTTTACAAAAAGTGGGAAAATTTTGATTCGAGAGAAGATTTGGTAAGTCCGTATTTTTCGAGAATATCACTTGCAAATGATTTTGGGGGCAAACGTTTCTTTTCAATTTTGAAGGTGCGCCTGTTACTGTCAGTTTCATCAACAATCACACCCAGAAACGGCAGAATTTCCTCCGCATTGTGCTGGTGCGTAATGTAAAGCCCGAAATTTCCGCTTTCCGAAAGCTTTGTGGCAAGTTCTTTTGTCTGAAATGCCGCCTTGTCTTCACCGGTTGTTGAAAATGTCTCGTTCAGAAGTATTACACTGTTTCCATCCTGAGCGCGCATTATTTCGTCAACCCGGTTTTTTTCGTTCAGAAAACGTCCGGTGCCTTCAAAACGTTCGTCCATCGGAAAATGAGTATATACACCGGAAAACACCGAAATTTTTCCGCTTTTGCAGAAAACAGGCATTCCGGCAAGAAACATAAGTAAAGCACCGCCTATCGCTCGGAGATAGGTGGTTTTTCCGCCGCCGTTTGCTCCGGTCAGATAAAAAAAGCGTTCATTTTCGTCGAAGAAAACGTCGTTTGGAACGATATGGGTGCAGTCTTTCTGTAAAAGGGTGACATCGTAAAGGTCAGTTAAAGAAATAACCTTGCTGTCTGAAATTTCAGGGAAACAAAAAGGAATCCCGTTCCATGCAGCGTGCAAAGTAAAATCTATTACGCCGTCAATAAATCCTAACTGTTCGGTGTATCTGAACATCTCACCCGAAACCGCCATACGGTACTTATCGGTGAAGTTTTTTGCCTCTGTAAAAAGATCCGGAAAAAGAGTTCTTATTGCATTGGCAACCGGAGCATATGTCTGAACCGGTGCTGTCTTTTTTTCTTTGCTTTCAATTCCGAGAAGCTTTGCACAGTTTTTCAGTGAGTCAGCGATTCCTGATTCACATACTTTTGATACAGTGGCAAGATCGCCGCTTACCGTTACAGAAAAGCTGAGTGCCGAAGAAAGTTTTTCGCTCAGCTGCAAAGCCGAGTTTTCCGCTTCCGGAAAGATGCTTTCGCCGGAAAACTTTCGGAAAGTTTCGGAAAAAGCGTCAAAAAGCTTTCCGTAACCGGAAAAAAGCATTGCAAAATCGGAAAATTTCTTGACAGCCAAAAACAGATTGACAAAAATAAAGCAGGCGGCGCACTCGCTGTCGGCTTTTGTAAAAGCGCTGTAAAGCCCCGACGCCTCTTCAAGAAGCGTGCGGAGTTTTTTTATTTTTTCAGGCGAATGCGGATCGGAAAGCAACTTTGCAAACATCTCGCGTCTTTGAACAATGTTTTCCCGTGAAGGTTTTTGCAGGAGAACGTCGCACACCGACGGCGAAAAAGCACTGTCGAGGCGCAGGTCTGACAAAATCTGCCTGTTCATCGAAATATCCGGTCGTGTATCGCTGTAAATGAGTTCGGGAAATATCATTTTTTGTTCCTTTCGGTCGGATAGTTTGGCAAAACTAACGGTTTGGCATCCGGTACGGGCAGAAGTGTTCTGAGAAACGGCTCGGCTCCGAGCAGCGTTTCAGCTTCTTTTAACATCTGCATTTTATCAGCTACGGGTCTTGCGGAGCGGTTTTTTACCGCCCGGATCATAATATTTTTCGGAGTTTCCTCGGGGTCAGTGAACTCGCAGACCGTTACGGAATATCCGTTGATTTCAAGTATCAGTGCACGCAGGGCATCGGTGACAACGGAAGCGAATTTTTGTTTTAGAATCGGATATCTTGAAATGAAATCAAGGTTTCCGGGTTTCATGTCTCTGCCGAGCTGATGCTGGCAGCAGGGAGTCGAAAGAATTATTTCTGCGCCGAGGTTGACAGCCGACGACAGAACGTAATCGGTAGCAATGTCGCAGGCGTGAAGCGAAATGACAATATCCGGATGGAATTCCGGCTTGTATTCCGAGACGTTCATGCATACAAACGACAGACCTTCCATGCCGAGTTTCCGGGAAATTCCGGTGCAGGTTTCTATAACGTCAGGCTTTAAGTCTACCCCGACTGTTACCGTTTTCTTTTTCAGAACTGTCTGAAAGTACCAGTGCGCGGCAAAGGTGAGATAGCTTTTTCCGCAGCAAAGGTCAAGCATAAAAATGCTGTCTTTTTGCATAAGCGGCGGGCAAACAGCTTCTATTTGTTCAAGAAATTTGTTTATCTGCCTGTATTTTGCCTGTTTTTTATCGTGAATTCTGCCGGTCCGGTCTGTTATTCCGAGCGCAAACAGGAAATCACTGCCGTTTTCCGGGGTTAAAATGTAGTTTTTCTTTTTGTCCGGCGAGTCTTCGTAAACGGCGGTTTTTGCTCCTTCGAGACTTCCGGTGATGTGCGGCACGCCTTTTGACGAAATAAGCAGGGAAAGCGTTTTGTTTCCCGCAAATACGTCGGTCTGACGGTAAATATCGGGAGCTTTGGAGGTAATAAAATCGAGAGCGTCATCCGGAGTCAAAATTTTCTGAATGCATTTTCCGTCACGCATAAAGGTTTCGGACTTTGCTTTTAATCCTTCTCCGTCTCCGAAAAAAGTTATGACGGTTTTCTTTATGTTTTTGTCGCACAGTTTTGACATTACCGCCTTTTCAAGTGTGTGTAAGCGGAAGGCAGAAAGCACGCTCCGGTTGAACTTTTCCGCTGATTTTCCGTTGTCCGACATAAAAATCACCCCATAACAGTGCAAATTATACAGCCGCAGTACGGATACCGCATAGGTCTGTACAAAGTATTATACAACATAGCGGCTGATATGTCAAGACAGGGTAAAATTTCCGATTTATTGCCAGTAAAATTTCCGATTTATTGCCCTTATGTTAATCAAAAATAAAATTTACATCAGGAAGAAAAAATCGGTTTACTTTTAATGGAATTTGTGGTATAATTAAACTGAATATTGATGTTCGGGACGGTGTGGCAGTATGGATAATGAAGATATCGGCGCAAAAAAAGCGAACATGACAATAAACGATTCAAATTCCGGCGAAAAAAAAACGGGTGAATGTGAAAAAAGAGTCGGCGCGGGAGATGTAAACGGTGCGCTGCTTGCGTACCTCGGTGACGCACAGCTTGAACTGTGTGTACGGCGCCGTCTGGTCACGTCGGGAGGTAAGCTCGGAGCTTTGAACGCCAAGGCGGACGGAATGGTTTCCGCAAAAGCGCAGTGCCGTGCACTTGAAATCCTTATGCCGCTTTTCACCGAAGAAGAGAAATCTGCATACAACCGCGGAAAAAATATTCACACCAACAATATTCCGAAAAGTGTTTCTGCGCTTGAGTACAGAAAAGCTACGGGACTTGAAGCGGTATTCGGTTATCTGTGTATTATCGGAGACACTGAAAGAATTGAATATCTTGTCGGAGTGGGATTTTTCGGAGAACAGAATCAGTCCGGCTGAGCGGGAACCGTAAAACCTCCGCAGTTAAAGAAAAGGGTGCAGGGGATACGGCGAAAACAGTTAATTAACTGCGATGAAAATAAAAGTTTCTCGTAGTTAAAGCGTCATATTCAAATAATCGGCACAGATGTCGGGCAACCGCAACTGCGTGGCGAAAATTATTGCCATGGCATCGCAGATGAGCAAAGTTCCGAACATTACTCTTAAAACCGGACGGTTTCGGATAAATATCCGCCGGGAATGGTGTCCGGTCGGGCTATGACATTACCGGCACAAAAACTCGGTGCATGCAACAAGAGAATAACACAGGGAAGAATCCGGTATAAAAAATTCAGTACGGAAGCAAGAGAATAACATAGATGAAAAAATCCGGATGTCAACGTCAACACATTATCAAAGAAAAATAATAAATTAAGATAAACTCAAAAGGAAGGTAAAGAAAAATGGCTTCAAAACTTGAAAAACTTGAAAATTTCGGCGGAGTGAAGGGACCGGTAGTCACAATAGTGATGGACGGAGTAGGTATCGCCGCACCCGGAGAAGGAAATGCGGTCAGCCTTGCGCACACACCGACGCTTGATATGCTGATGAGCAAATACCCCATGACAAAGCTTAAGGCTCACGGAACCGCTGTCGGACTTCCGAGCGACGACGATATGGGTAACTCAGAGGTCGGTCACAATGCTCTGGGAGCCGGTCAGGTTTTCGCACAGGGCGCAAAGCTTGTTTCAAATTCGATTGAAAGCGGCAAAATGTTCGCTTCCGAAACATGGAAAAATCTCCTCTCGGCATGCAAGGACGGCACTCTTCATTTTATCGGACTGTTTTCGGACGGAAACGTTCACTCTCACATCGATCACCTCAAAGCTATGATCGTAAAGGCAAAGGAAGACGGAGTAAAAAAGGTAAGAGTGCATATACTTCTTGACGGAAGAGATGTCGGAGAAACCTCGGCGCTTGATTATGTACTGCCGTTTGAAGAATTTATCGGTGGACTAAGAACCGCTGACTTTGATATAAAGATCGCATCCGGCGGCGGAAGAATGCAGATAACCATGGACAGATACGAAGCAAACTGGAAAATGGTTGAAAACGGCTGGAAAACCCATGTTCTCGGAGAGGGCAGATTTTTCGCAAGTGCGGCGGAAGCTATCGAAACATACAGAAAAGAGCTTAAAGTAATCGACCAGGATCTTCCGGCGTTCGTAATCGCCGAAGACGGTAAGCCTGTCGGAACAGTATCTGACGGCGACAGCGTTGTTTTCTTTAACTTCCGTGGCGACCGTGCGATAGAGATATCAAAAGCTTTTGAAGGCGGAGCGGATTTCGACAAATTCGACAGAATAAGAGTTCCGAAGGTTTACTATGCCGGAATGCTTGAGTACGACGGTGACCTGCATATACCGTCCCACTATCTGGTAAATCCTCCGGAAATCAGCGGAACAATGAGCGAATACCTGGTAAACACCGGAGTAAAGCAATTCGCCATATCCGAAACGCAGAAATACGGTCATGTCACTTACTTCTGGAACGGAAACCGCTCCGGAAAATTCAGCGAAGAGCTTGAAACTTATGTGGAAATACCGTCAGACGTAGTGCCTTTCGAACAGAGACCGTGGATGAAATGCGCCGAGATAACCGATAAGCTTATCGAAGCGATAAGAAGCGGCGAGTACAGATACATCCGCTGCAATTTCCCGAACGGCGACATGGTTGGACATACAGGTTCTCTTGAAGCTACAAGAATAGCAATGGAGGCGCTGGATCTGCAGCTGGCAAGAATACTGCCTGTTATAGATGAGGTAAACGGCGCAGCCATTATAACTGCCGACCACGGTAATGCCGATGAGATGTACGAGATCGACAAGAAAACCGGCAAAGTAAAAGTCGGAAAGGCAAAGACAAGTCATACTCTCAATCCTGTTCCGATGATCATATACGATAACGGAAGTGCTGACCGTTACGAAATGAAAACCGGACTTTGCGCCGGACTTTCAAACGTTGCGGCTACAACCGTAAACCTTCTCGGTTACAAAGCGCCTGAAATCTGGGACGAATCTGTAATCGAAGTAAAATAATTTTACAGGAGAAAATATGCTTTCAGTTGTAATACCGATGTACAACGAAGAAAAAAATATTCTGCGTACCGTAAATACTCTTATTCCGTACATGAACGGACTTAACTGTGACTATGAAATTATATTTTCCGATGACGGGAGCCGTGACAGCGGGGCGGGAATAGTGTCTGCGCTGTCCGAAAAATACAGTTGCATAAGGCTGATCGTTTCACCCGAAAACCGCGGAAAAGGAAGTGCGCTGAAAATCGGAATGAAAAAAGCGGTCGGTGACTTCATAATTTACACCGACTGCGACCTGGCTTACGGTACCGACTGCATAGGTAAAATTTACGACAAGTTAAAGCTCGGAGACTCAAAGCTGGTAGTCGGTTCAAGGGCTCTTCATCCGCAGGGATATGAAAATTATCCGGCACTCAGAAGGTTAATTTCCGAAAGATTTGCGCACATGCTGAGAAAAAAGAACCCGTCGTTTATATACAGCGATCCGCAGTGCGGAATAAAAGGGTTTTCTGCGGGAGCGGTTAACGCCATTATTCCGCAGTGCATAACCGACGGCTATGCGCTGGACTATGAAATGCTGCTGCTTGCCGATAAAAACGGACTGCGGGTTTCGGAATTTCCGGTGAGGATAATAAATCACAGCAATAAATCCTCACATGTCAAGCCGATAAGTGACTCTTTTAAAATGCTGAGTGAAATTTCGGCAATAAAAAAAGCGCACATCGGCTGATGAGAGTTTTCGGAGGGAATAATGTATGAAACTCAATTTGTGGCTTTATAAGTGTGAAAACCGTATAAAACGTTTTGCAATAGAAAGACTCATGCCGGCAATATCGGTAGTAATGCTGATGCTGTTCGTTGTGGATGTGTTTTTGTCAATGCAGACGGACGGAGAAGCGATGTCGCTGAATAATCTTCTTATGTTCAGCCGTGATGCGATATTCAAAGGGCAGGTATGGCGGATTATATCCTTTATATTTGTATACCCGATGTCGACAAACATATTTTTCACACTTATCGCTATCTACTTTTACTTCTGGGTGGGAACTGCAGTTGAAAACTACTGGGGTAAAGCGCGATTCAACCTTTACTACCTTTTCGGGATAATCGGAACCATAATCGCCGGTCTTATTGTAGGTTATGTAGATAACACCTATCTTAACCTTTCAATATTTCTTGCGTTTTCCGCAATGTTTCCCGAGGAGCGGGTACTGCTGTTCTTTATAATTCCGGTCAAGGTCAAGTGGATAGGCATATTTGAGGGAGTCCTTTTGCTTTTGATGTTTATTTTGGGCAACTGGGCGACAAAAGCGGCAATAATTGCGGCGATAGCGAATTTCCTGTTGTTTTTCGGATACGATCTGATAAACAGACTGAAATTTGCTTACAAAGACTGGAAATGGCGCCGCGACAACAGAAATAATTACAGATGATTTCTGTCGGTGAAAACCGTACTGAAATCCGAAAGAAACGCCGGACAATGGTATTCCGTATGAGTAATTCAGATAAACGCAGATAAGCGTAACTTTTTTGTATCAAGCGGAATTTGTTTGAACGGCGTTTCGTTTTTTCAGGCATTTACGGAGAAGAAAACTCAGCTTTTCAATTTGCGGGTAACCCTGACACTGTGATTTTCAGGTTCATTTGTAAGGATTTTTGACTTTTTTGGATTTTCTTGGATTGATAACGATCAACGCCGCCTGAAAATCTGTAAAACCAAGCGGACAGTTGGAATCCGGTAGGTATTTCGCAAAATGCGGCAAATTATTTCGAAGAAAATGAGGTTAAAATGGAAAAATTACTGATAATTGACGGCAACAGCATAATCAACCGGACTTTTTACGGAATAAGACCCCTGACAAACAGCCGTGGACTTCATACAAACGCACTCTACGGAACTCTTAACATCCTTCTGAAAAATCTTGATACCGTAAAGCCGAGCTATGCGGCGGTCGCTTTTGACCTTCCGGCACCTACTTTCCGGCATAAGAAGTACGCCGAATATAAAGCAGGCAGAAAAGGAATGCCGGAGGAGCTTGCAATGCAGCTCCCGTACTGCAAGGATATGTGCAAGGCGCTTGGTCTTCACGTGCTTGAGCTTGCCGGTTATGAGGCGGATGACATAATCGGCACCGTTACCTTAATGAGCGAAAACTCCGGAGGAAATGCTTACGTTCTGACAGGAGACCGGGATTCGCTTCAGCTGATTTCGGACAGAGTTACCGTGCTTTTGGCAGTAAATAACGACACGGTGAAGTACGATCGGGCGAAATTCAATGAAAAATACGGTATTCAGCCGGAAGAGTTTGTGGCGGTAAAAGCGCTTATGGGCGACAGCTCTGACAATATCCCCGGCGTCAAAGGAGTCGGAGAAAAAACTGCGCTTAAACTGATAGCTCAGTTCGGAACGCTTGACAGAGTTTATGAAAATCTCGAATCGGCGGGACTCGGTAACAGCGCAAAACAAAAAATGCAGGACGGCAGGGAAAGCGCATATCTTTCGGAGTGGCTCGCCCGTATCGACAGAAATGTTCCGCTGGGACTCGACCTTGCTGAGATCAGATATGACGGCTTTGACAGGGACAGGCTCTACCGTCTGCTTTCCGACCTTGAGTTTTTTTCACATATAAAGAAACTCGGACTTTCACAGTCTGATAGTTCCGGCACAAATAATCAGACTTCAAACTCCGCAAAAACGGGAAACAAAAATATTGCCGCCGGCGTTCCAACGGTAAAACCGGAAGCGACGGATAATAATAACAACATCCGAAATGTTTTCGTGACCGAATCCGCAGCGGATGAAAACGGTAGTAATGCTCAGAATAATGTGCCGGCAAAGCCCGCAGTTACTGAAAATAATAAAATCCGCTATAATAGCGACGAAATAAATGCGCACAGCTCAGAAAATAACAGTGTCAAAGATACAGAAACTTTTTCAAGCGAAAGAGTAAAAGACGAAGACGTTCAAGAAAAACAGCACGGTAACGGAACGTCGGCAGTCGGAAAAAGAAGCAAAACCGGAAGTCCGGAAATCGGACGGCAGTTAACGCTTGACGACTTGCTTTCAGATCCGGACACCGCCGCTGAAGATAACGGCGAAAATCAGTCTGAAACAAAAGAAACAAACGTTGCATTTCCGCACGGAACAGAAGGAAAAGATAACACGGTTCAGCCGGTAAAACTGATAACCGGAATTCTTGACGGGTACGGCGCCGACTCAAAAGAAACTGCGGCTGAAATAAAAAAAATCCCGGCTTTCGGTGAAATGCCGGTGTTTATAACTCCGGAAAACGGAGCGGAAGTAAAGAATTTCGGAGAGTTCACCGCATTCGCTTACGAAAACGGGGAAGCGGCGTTCTTTGACGGCGAAAAGGGAATAATATTCCGGGCGGAAAGCGTCAGTGAAGCTGTAAAAAATGCCGGAATGCCCGCCGGCGGTCTTATCGTCTACGATTCAAAATCGCTGATAAAAGAATGTCCGCAGGCAGAGATAAAGGACGACATAATGCTTATGGCTTATGTCTGCGACCCGTCGAAGGGACATTACCCGCTTGAAGAATTGTCGGAAATCTATCTGCACCGGTCCCCGGGAAACGGAGCGGCGGAAAAAGCGCATACGGTTTACGGAATTTATTCAGAACTTATAAAACTTCTTGAAAGCCGGGGATCGCTTCCGCTTTACCGTAACATTGAACTTCCGCTTGCACGGGTTTTGTGCGAAATGGAGAGTTACGGGTTCGCTCTTGACACAAACGGACTGACTGCTTTTTCCGAAAAGCTTGAAAAAACAGAGGATGAATACAAGCAGAAAATTTTCGGACTTGCCGGAGAAGAATTCAATATAAATTCGCCGAAACAGCTTGGACAGATACTTTTTGAAAAGCTCGGACTGCCGACCGGCAAGAAAACAAAGACAGGTTATTCGACAAACGCCGAAATACTTGAAAAATTAAAGCCGGACCACCCGATAGTCGCACTTATACTCGAATACAGGGCTGTGGCAAAGCTGCGTTCCACCTACTGCGTCGGACTCCTGAAAGCGGCGGACGAAAACGGCAGAGTGCACACCGTGTTCAGTCAGACAACAGCGGTGACCGGCAGACTTGCTTCATCCGAACCGAACTTACAGAATATCCCGGTGAGAACAGAGCTCGGACGTGAAATGCGCAGGTTTTTCATCGCCGGAAGTCCCGACAGAGTGCTTATCGACGCCGATTATTCACAGATCGAACTGCGACTGCTCGCACATATAGCCGGTGACACCGGAATGATAAAAGCGTTCAAAGAGGGAATGGATATACACACCGCAACGGCTTCACAAGTGTTCGGAGTGCCGCCGGAACAGGTGACAAGAGAAATGCGTAAGAGCGCAAAAGCGGTTAATTTCGGAATAGTTTACGGAATAAGTGAGTTTTCGCTTGCGGCAGATATCGGTGTTACGAGAAAGGAAGCCGGACAGTATATAAAGAACTATTTTGAAAAATACAGCGGAATTTCGGAATACCTGCACGCCGCCGTTGAAAGCGCACGGGCGCTGGGTTACGTTGAAACCATTTTCGGCAGACGCAGATATATTCCGGAGCTGACCTCATCAAAAGCGGCTATAAGAAGCTTCGGAGAGCGTGTGGCAATGAACAGCCCGATTCAGGGTTCAAGCGCCGATATAATAAAGCTGGCAATGATCAATGTCAGAAAAGCGCTCAAGGATGCCGGACTTGACGCAAGACTTATACTTCAGATACACGATGAACTGATAGTTGAAGCGTCTGAACAATCGGCAAAGGCGGCGGCAGAGATCCTCGAAAGGGAAATGGAAAACGTTGTGCACCTCAGCGTACCGCTTATCGCCGAAACGTCAACAGGCAAGAGCTGGTTTGAGTGTAAATAGGCAGGCAGGCAGGTATGCACCTGCGGGCATTACGGGCTGCCGGCAGGCAAGCGCCTGCAGGCATTACGGGCTGCCGCCCTATTGCAGGACGGAAGCTTTGATAATAAATTTTTCGATGATTTTATTTGTTTGTGTTATCAGTACGGTGAGGGGATATTTTTTCGGATAAATAGTGTGTCCGAAATCGTTTGGCAGACAAGCAGCAGGCAAACGGCAGGTATGCACCCGCAGGCATTACGGGCTACCGGCAGGCAGGCATAACGGGCTACCGGCAGGCAAGCACCTGCGGGCATTACGGGCTGCCGCCCTATTGCAGGACGGAAGTTTTGATAATAAATTTTTCGATGCTTTTATTTGTTTGTGTTATTGATACGGTAAGGGATATTTTTTCGGATAAATAGTGTGTCCGAAATCGTTTGGCAGACAAGCAGCAGGCAAACGGCAGGTATGCACCCGCAGGCATAACGGGCTACCGGCAGGCAAGCGCCTGCCGGCATAACTGATTGTCGCCCTATTGCAGGACGGAAGCTTTGATAATAAATTTTTCGATGATTTTATTTGTTTGTGTTATCGGTACGGTGAGGGATAGTTTTTCGGATAAATAGTGTGTCCGAAATCGTTTGGCAGAAAAGCAGCAGAAAAGCGCCTGCACGCAAACGGCAGGTATGCACCCGCAGGCATAACGGGCTACCGGCAGGCAAGCGCCTGCAGGCATTACGGGCTACCGCCCTATTGCAGAACGGAAACTTTGATAATAAATTTTTCGATGATTTTATTTGTTTGTGTTATCAGTACGGTGAGGGGATATTTTTTCGGATAAATAGTGTGTCCGAAATCGTTTGGCAGAAAAGCAGCAGAAAAGCGCCTGCACGCAAACGGCAGGTATGCACCCGCAGGCATAACGGGCTACCGGCAGGCAGGCAAGCACCTGCAGGCATTACGGGCTGCCGCCCTATTGCAGAACGGAAGCTTTGATAATAAATTTTTCGCCGACTTTGTGTGTTTGTATGTATGGGGACGGAGAGCATACCATTTGCGGACAAATATTTTATCTGATATCGCAAACAAAAACTAAATTAAAACAAAAAAGACTGCAATTTTTATTTTGCAGTCTTTTATATTTGGTTTGTAAACTTAATGCCCGAGGTTATCAGCCGAAAAGATTTTTACCAGACAATCAGTTTTCCGATAGGGCGCCGTTTGCCTGCAAATGCATATCTCGTAACGCCAAGCAGGTGCATACCTGCTCGTCAGGAATTTCTATATAAAAGATGCCCTGTGTACTTGCCTTAACTAAGTGTAAGCTTTCCACGGGCATCTTTTATATAGAAATTTTATAAAGAAGTCTTTGCGCAGCTTTCTTCAGAAAGCGCGTACTCCTTAAGCGCGTACTCCTTAAACGCGTACTCATTGAGGCGTGCTTCTTGAGGGGTACTCCCTACGCACATACTCCCTTATTTCGAAGCCTCTTCGATAGCAACAGCAACAGCAACGGTTGCACCTACCATCGGGTTGTTGCCCATTCCGATAAGTCCCATCATCTCAACGTGTGCCGGAACAGAAGAAGAACCGGCAAACTGAGCATCAGAGTGCATACGTCCCATTGTGTCGGTCATACCGTAGGAAGAAGGACCGGCAGCCATGTTATCAGGATGAAGCGTTCTTCCCGTGCCTCCGCCGGAAGCAACTGAGAAGTACTTCTTGCCGTTTTCAACACACCACTTTTTGTAGGTGCCGGCAACGGGATGCTGGAAACGAGTCGGGTTTGTTGAGTTTCCGGTGATGGAAACGCCGACGTTCTCAAGCTTCATTATAGCAACGCCTTCCGGAACATTGTCAGCTCCGTAGCATTTTACTTTTGCGCTGTCTCCGGTCGAGTACGGAGTTTCGCTTACGACCTTGACCTCCTCGGTGAAGGGGTTGAACTCGGTTTCAACGTAGGTAAAGCCGTTGATTCTTGAAATAATGAAAGCGGCGTCTTTGCCGAGACCGTTGAGGATAACACGCAGGGGCTTAACTCTTACCTTGTTGGCGTTAAGAGCGATTTTTATAGCACCCTCAGCAGCGGCAAACGACTCATGTCCCGCAAGGAAGCAGAAGCAGTCGGTTTCCTCAGAAAGGAGCATAGCGCCGAGATTTCCGTGTCCGAGACCAACCTTACGGTTTTCGGCAACGGAACCGGGAATACAGAATGCCTGAAGTCCTATACCGATAGCTGCTGCGGCGTCTGATGCCTTGACAGCGCCTTTCTTTATTGCGATAGCGGCGCCGACAGTGTAAGCCCAAACGGCGTTTTCAAAGCAGATCGGCTGGGTTTCACGCACTATTTTGTCGCAGTCGATACCCTTTGCCAAAGTGATTTCTTTACATTCCTCAATGGAGGAAATACCGTATTCTTTGAGGACGGAGTTGATCTTGTCAACACGTCTTTCGTAACTTTCAAACAATGCCATATTCTTCTACCTCCATTATTCTTTACGGGGGTCAATGACTTTTACAGCGTCATCGAATCTTCCGTATTTGCCTTTTGCTTTTTCGTAAGCGGTATTCGGGTCGTCGCCTTTTTTGATGAAGTCGGTCATCTTGCCGAGAGAAACGAATTCGTATCCGATTACCTGATCATTTTCGTCAAGAGCCATTCCGGTTACGTAGCCTTCTGCCATTTCGAGGTAACGAACGCCCTTTGCAACAGTAGAATACATTGTTCCGACCTGTGAACGGGAACCTTTTCCGAGGTCTTCAAGTCCCGCACCTATAACAAGGCCGCCCTCCGAGAAAGCGGACTGTGTTCTTCCGTAAACTATCTGGAGGAAAAGCTCTCTCATAGCGGTGTTGATAGCGTCGCAGACGAGGTCTGTGTTAAGAGCTTCGAGGATTGTCTTTCCGGCAAGGATTTCGGCAGCCATAGCCGCAGAGTGAGTCATACCGGAGCAGCCGATCGTCTCAACGAGGGCTTCCTGAATTACGCCGTCCTTTACGTTAAGAGTGAGTTTGCAGGCGCCCTGCTGGGGAGCACACCAACCCACACCGTGAGTAAGTCCGGAAATATCCTTGATTTCTTTTGCCTGAACCCACTTTCCCTCTTCGGGGAGCGGTGCCGGTCCGTGATTCGGACCTTTTGCGACTTTACACATGTGAGCAATCTCTGACGAGACAGCGTAATCGCAGTTGAATTCTTTGCTCATATTTTATACTCCTTTGCTTTATGTTTATATAAACGGTACCGATGGTACTCTGTTATATCGTCTCCGCGACAAATGAGGCTGACTTTCACGGCTTTCACCGTTAGCCGGAAACTGTTCTGCCCGAAAAACTGCGGGAAGGACAGGTCGATAACTGTCTTTGCCCCATAAATTTCTGTCTTACTGACCGAAACTCAGCAGTTGCCTGCCGGCGCTGTAGTTTTGCTTACATCAGCGAAAGCGCGGCGTTATACATATCCCTTATCTCCTGACGCCGTATCTCCGCCAGAACTTCCATGTCCTTTATTTCGGAATGCGAGAATCTGTCAAGATCCCCGGGCTTTAACTTGTTCTTGTACATCTTGTCAAGGGTGAGCGCAAAGTTTATTTCAAATGTGACTATCTTTGCGTTTCTTTCGCAAACGACAAGGTTTGATTTTCCGTCAAGCAGAAGTTTTACTGCCGCTTCACCCATCATGGAAGCCGCAAGTCTGTCACGAAGCGTAGGAGATCCGCCTCTTATGATATGAGCCAGACGGTTGAATCTCGACTCAACTCCGGTATTCTGTTCGATTCTGAGCGTCAGTCCCTCGCCGTATGGCTTGCCCTCGGCGTCCTTCACACCCTCGGCAACCATAACGACAAAGCTGCGCCTTCCCTCAGCTTTTGACTTTATTATGCGCTCTATCATTGCGCTTTCGTCAAAGGGAACCTCTTTTATCACTATTCCGATAGCTCCGGTGGCAATACCCGCCTGCAAAGCAATATATCCGGCGTCTCTTCCCATTACCTCAACGACTATACATCTGGCGTGCGACTCACATGTGTCGCGAAGCCTGTCAACACAGTCGATAACCGCATTCATTGCGGTATCAAATCCAACGGTATAGTCGGTTGCCGTGATGTCATTATCAATCGTACCGGTAAGACCGATAGTGGGGATGCCGTTTTCCGAAAGCTCGGTGGCTCCTCTGAAAGTACCGTCACCGCCAATTGCGATAATTCCGTCGATATTGTTTTCACGGCAGACCTTCAGTGCCTTATCCATGCCTGATTTTTCTTTGAATTCTGCTGCTCTTGCTGTGTAAAGCATTGTTCCGCCTTTTGATATTATGTTTGAAACGCTTTCAGAGTTAAGCTCCACAAAATTTCCGTCCATCAGTCCCTGATAGCCTTCCATTATACCGACGGTTTCGACCCCGGCTTTTCCCGCAGTTCTGACAACTGCACGTATAACCGCATTCATACCCGGCGCATCTCCGCCTGAAGTCAGCACACCAATTTTTTTGAATTCCATATATATCACCATTCCTTCCGGGCAATTTACAACCGTAAAGCCAGTATATAGTAAAAACATCTCCGGATATCCGGAAAAACGTTTGAGTTTCTCAAAGAATATGATAATACATTTTCATAAAAAAATCAATAAGCAAGTATAATATTTAATAAAAATTTTAAAATTTACGACCGTAAATGTGTCGGAAAACGTCGGAAACCGTAGAAAAATCAAAGTTAACAAATATTTGAAAAACCATCATACAACCGTCACATTCAAAGGATATAATAAGCTTAACAAACGAGACGGTAAAGACTGAAGAATTACGGAAAGGCAAGGGCAGCGATGAGCATAGAAAAGGATAACAAACCCGGACAGGAAGAAAAATCAGAAGAAACATTTTCCGGAAGCAGTATACTCAGGTTCGGTACAGATGATAAAAGCGATTTTCAGAGTTTCAGAAGCGGAAACTCCGCTACTGATGATTCTGGCGACTCGGACGATGACTCCGAAAGACGTCACGAGTCTTTCAGAGTGTCCGGAACTGATGAAAACAGAGCTTCGGAAGTTCAGAGTTCGGAGGGCTTTGGTTACGGAAGTTACGGAAAAACGTCGGACGGAATGAATCAGAATACGGCAGCAAACGATCTTCAGATCGGCGAAACGGCGAAACCCGCAACCGACCAAAACAGTTTTAATACCACTCAGCAGGATAAGCCGGAGGAGCCGGTACAGTACAGCTCCGGTTTCCGGGAAAACCCGTCCGGAGGAGCCGGCGGAGGCATGGGAAACGGCGGAAAGTTCGACAGACTCGATGAATATCTGAACCGCAGGGAAAACTCCGAAAACAAAAAAAGCGAAAAGAAAGTAAACGGGATTCTTCTTAAAGCCGGAGCCGTTTTCCTTGTTCTCGCAATGGCTTTCACCGGGGCGTTCTGGGGAATGTATTATGTGTGTAATACTGCGATTTTCAAGGATTCCGAGTTTTTTCAGGCATTTGTGGCAAAGTATGCCGGCATAAAAGAAAATAAAGTGGAAGTCGACTACATCACGGGCGAATACACGGGAGACAATATGGAGCTTGCGCAGAACATACTCTCGAAAACCGCAGTCATAAGGGTGCTTTCTTCATCGGGCGGAACCGAAACGGTTATTTCGTCGGGCAGCGGAGTCGTGATAAAATACTCGGCTGACACCGGCAAGGCGATGATAGTCACCAACAATCACGTTGTGAGTACGGCTTCGAATTTTTATGTGGAACTCTACGGGGACTCAACAAAATACAAGGGAAAAGTGCTTCACCTTGATGAAATTACTGATCTTGCGCTGGTTGAAATAACGGTCGGCAAAGAAATTCCCGTGACAACGGTGGCAGACTCGGATAAACTGCGTGCCGGTCAGACTGTGATAATAGGCGGAAATCCTTTGGGACTCGGCTTTGCGGTGTCAATGGGTTATATCGGATCTCCGAGCGTTAATGCGGGAGACATGGGCGGCGCACTTATACAGCTCGACGCTTCGGTAAACCCCGGAAACTCGGGAGGCGGTGTTTTCGATACTCAGGGTAACCTGATCGGAATAGTTGTTTCAAAGGCTGCGGGTGAAAGCGTTGACGGAATAGGATACGCAATACCGACGAACAGAATGCTGAGTGTCATCGACGACCTGCTTAAATACGGGTACGTCAAAAACCGTCCGGCACTCGGAGTAACTGTAATGAATGTAACCGCATCCAACTGGGTGTCGGCAATGCAGGGCGAACTTAACGGTTACCTTTTCGATACCGAAGACAAAAAGTACGGGGTGTATGTGCTTGAGTCAACAAATTCTGCGGATCTTAAAAAAGGCGACAGAATTGTATCGATAGACGGCATGACCATAACGAGCACCGATTCTCTTCTGAAAGCTATCAATTCCAAAACACCGAATACTTCCGTCAGTATTGTAGTGGAAAGGGCAGAGGTTTCGGGAGACACAGTCAGGTACACAACTCAGAAGGTGACAGTAATGCTCCGTGAGAGAGACTGGCCGGACGAACTTCCGGGATGAGGACTTGAAGATGCCGAAAAAACTGCTGATTGTGGACGACGAGGCGTCGATACGTGAAATTGTTACCAAGTACGCCGGGTTTTACGGTTATGACGTAACCGAGGCGTCAAACGGAGCCGACGCCGTGAAGCTGTGCTCCGAAAAGGAATTCGATCTTATCATTATGGATATAATGATGCCTTTTCTTGACGGCTATTCGGCGATGCGGGAGATAAGGAAAAAAAGTGACGTGCCGATAATATTTCTTTCGGCAAGAAGCGAAGAGTACGACAAGATAAGCGGATTTGAACTCGGAGCCGACGATTACGTGACAAAGCCGTTCTCCCCGAAAGAGCTGATGCTGCGCTGCAATGCGCTCCTGAAAAGAACTGCGCCGGACTCAGGTTCCGGCAAGGTGTATAAAACCGAAGGGCTTTGCGTGGATGCAGACGCAAGAACGGTGACGGTGGACGGCGTGCGCGCCAATCTTTCACCAAAGGAATATGACCTGCTGTTTTATCTTGTGGAAAACAGAGGGCTCGCCCTTTCGAGGGATAAGATAATCACTTCTGTCTGGGGATACGATTACTACGGAGACGAAAGAACGCTTGATACGCATATCAAACTGCTGAGAAAAAGCCTCGGACGCTACGGGGACAGGATAACCACCCTCCGGGGAGTCGGATACAGGTTTGAAAAAGAAGGGTAAAACCGTAAAGGTGTAACGGATAAAAAAACGGCATGATATTGGTCGCAGGTTAAGGTAAAGAAAATGAGAGAAAAAACCGGTCTTAAAGAAATACTTTTCAAGGGAATAATAGTTTTTACCGTTCTCATGCTTACTGCGCTATGGGTTACTGAGGTGTTTTTTCTCGACGATTTTTACCGTATGATAAAAAAGCGGGAGATAACCAAGGCGTGCGAAAATGTTACGGCGAAATTGGAAACGGCGGACCTTGACGAAGATTACCTGCGGTCTGTATGTGAGAAATATCAGGTCTGTGCGGACGTCTGCCGTGAGGAAGACGGAATGAACGTTACGCTTATGAGCTGCCACACACTCGGAAGATGTGCCTTGCACAGTATAGACGCAAAAAGCAAAATGGCTATATACCGTGCGACAGGCGAGAGCGGAGGCAGCTACCTCGAATACTTTGTGTACAACGATGAAAAAAGGTATTATTACAGCGTAGGAGAAAAAGGACTGAGCGGCGACAGTGAGCTTACGGTCATTTATGCGGTCACCGTCGATACAGAAGCCGGCCAGCTGCTTGTGATTTTTAACTCGGTGGTCACGCCGATAGCTGCAACTGTCTCCACCCTTTACCTGCTGCTCGGACTGTTTACCGCCGTTATACTTGTGATATCTGCGGTTTTCGGGTATTTCCTGATGCTCAAAGTCGGAAAGCCGATAAATGAACTGACAGTGCGTGCCGAAAGACTCGGAAAAGAAGATTTCAGGTGTGACGTGCAGGGGTATCTTGAAATAGACAAGCTTTCCGAAGCGCTGACAAAAGCGTCTGATGAAATAAAAAAGACGGAAGAACTTCGACGGGACTTTCTTGCAAATGTAACGCACGATATCAAGACGCCGATAACTCTGATAAGGGGTTACAGCGAAATGATGCTTGATTTTCCGGAAGAAAAGAACGACGAAAATATAAGAAACATAGAACGTGAGGCAGAGAGAATAAGCGAGCTTGTCGGGGATATGCTTGACTATTCAAGGCTGGTATCAGGTACTGCCGAGCCGGAAAAAGAGGAGTACAGCCTCTCGGAACAGGTGAGGGAAATTGCGTCAAGGTACGGAGAGCTGCTGAAAAAAGACGGTGCAGTTATAAGTGCCGACATAAAGGATGAGGCGACGGTTTTTGCCGACCGTAAAATGATAGCAAGAGTGCTGGTAAATTATATAAGCAATGCGGCGTTCCACAGCGGAGAGGGCGAAAAAGAGATATGCGTGACGCTTGAAAAAACCGGCAGTGACGTGACGGTAACCGTTATCGATAACGGTAAAGGAATTGCGCCGGAAGAACTGCCGAGAATATGGGACAGATACTATAAGACCGGCAGAAACAATTCAAGAGGTGCTTCGGGAAGCGGACTCGGCCTTTCGATTGTTAAGGAGATTATGGAAAAGCACGGTGGGGCGTACGGAGTAAGGAGCACGCTCGGAAAGGGAAGTCAGTTCTGGATAATCCTGCCCCTTGCTAAGCACCGGGCATGATAATAATGAGGTAATTGCGGATTTGTGCCGACGGCAGTATGAAAAATAATGGGAGAAAACATGGCTGACGGACTGAGCTCAGAAAATCCGGAATATAACGGAATAATGCTGTTGACAAATGCGGGTAAGTGTGGTATAATCTAAAAAATAAACTCAAAAAGAGTCGTGAGTTGTAAGATAAAATCATAAAAACCCGAATCGGGAGAAAGAACGGAGGAAGTCAAATGGCATATTATTACAGTGAACCGTCACATACTTTCAGCGAATACCTGCTGGTACCGGGTTATACCTCGGAAAAATGTATTCCCGCCAACGTTACCCTCAGAACACCGCTTGTCAAATTCAAAAAAGGCGAAACGTCGGCTATAAATCTTAACATACCGCTGGTTTCGGCGATAATGCAGTCGGTTTCCGACTCCGGAATGGCGATCGCTCTCGCAAAAGAGGGAGGGATTTCGTTTATTTACGGATCGCAGTCGATAGAGGACGAAGCGGCAATGGTAGCAAAGGTCAAGAATTATAAAGCCGGCTTTGTTGTAAGCGACTCGAACCTCAGACCCGAAAGTACGCTCGGCGACGTTCTCCGTCTTGTTGAAAAGACCGGTCACTCAACAATAGCTATAACCGAGGACGGCACCTGTAACGGCAAACTGATAGGCATAGTTTCCAGCCGTGACTACCGTGTAAGCAAAATGTCGGAGGACACTCCTGTAAAAGACTTCATGACACCCAGAAACAAAATGATAGTCGCAAGGGAAAACACCTCCCTTTCAGAGGCTCACGACATAATCTGGGATCACAAAATAAACCAGCTCCCGATAGTGGACGAAAACGACAACCTCCTGTTCCTTGTTTTCCGTAAGGACTATTCGCAGCACGAGGAGCAGCCTCTTGAACTGCTTGACGAAAATCACCGTTTCATGGTCGGAGCCGGAATAAATACCCTTGACTACGAAAAGAGAGTCCCCGCACTTGTTGAAGCAGGAGCCGACGTTCTCTGTATAGACTCTTCCGAGGGTTACAGTATATGGCAGAAAAAGACGCTTGATTTCATAAGGGAAAAATACGGCGATAAAGTCAAGGTCGGAGCCGGAAACGTTGTTGACAGAGACGGATTTATGTTCCTTGCAAAAGCGGGAGCTGACTTTGTCAAGGTCGGAATCGGCGGAGGATCCATCTGCATAACCAGAGAGCAGAAAGGTATAGGAAGAGGTCAGGCGACTGCACTTATCGAAGTTGCGGCGGCAAGAGACGAATACTATGAGGCGACAGGAATATACGTACCGATCTGCTCGGACGGCGGTATAGTTCACGACTATCATATGACGCTTGCGCTTGCAATGGGAGCGGACTTCCTTATGCTCGGAAGATATTTCGCACGCTTTGATGAAAGCCCCACACCCAAGCTCAACATAAACGGAACGTATGTAAAAGAGTACTGGGGAGAGGGTTCGAACAGAGCGAGAAACTGGCAGAGATACGACCTCGGCGGAAAAGCCAAGCTTTCTTTTGAGGAAGGCGTTGACTCGTATGTCGTTTATGCCGGACCGCTCAAAGACAACGTAAGCAAGTCGCTTTACAAGGTTAAGTCAACAATGTGTAACTGCGGAGTCACCACAATTCCGGAGCTCCAGAAAAACGCAAAGATAACTCTTGTTTCGGCTACAAGTATAGTTGAGGGCGGCTACCACGACGTAATGCTTAAAACCACAAACAAAAATATTTAAATAGGTATAAAAAGTCGCATCTCACAGCCCTTTGTGATTTTTACGATGAAATGTATAATTTTTTTCATCGCCGAAGCCGCTGTTTTAGTCATCCGTCTTGCCTTACTACAGTTCTGCGGCAAGTCGACAGAACACGACGCCGGAAAAATAAAACGTCGAAAGCCCTGAGTTAAACCCGACGGTGCAGGGCTTTGGTGATTACCGTCGGCGCTTGATGATAAACAACCGTAAGATAATGAGAAAAACGGGACGTAAGCCCCGTTTTTCTTTTTGTCAATAGAGAAATCCGAAAAAAATAAAAATTGTCAAGTTGCCTAAAAACACAATATCTATATGTTAAAAATGCGGAATATATACAATATATATGATTGTGTTGCATATGCAACAACAATTTCCGCCGTATTCAGGTATAATCATAATTGTCATTAATAAAGAGCGAACGGAGGATGTGTGATGCAGGTAGTCAAAAGGGACGGTACCATTACCGATTACGACAGAAGTAAAATCGTAATAGCAATACAGAAAGCAAATAACGAAGTCGAAGAGAACGAGAGAGCTTCTGATGAGGAAATAGAGTCTATACTTAAACATATAGAAGATAAAAAAAGAAAGAGAATGCTGGTTGAGGATATCCAGGACTTAATCGAAGACAAGCTGATGGAGTACGGTCATTACCAGCTCGCAAGAACGTACATTATATACCGTTACAGCAGAGCGCTGGTAAGAAAAGCGAACACCACGGACGAATCGATACTGAGTCTGATAAGAAATTCCAACAAGGATGTCATGGAGGAAAACTCCAACAAGAACGCAATAGCGGCATCAACTCAGCGTGACCTTATCGCCGGAGAGGTTTCAAAGGACCTGACAAGGAGAATACTGCTCCCTGAGAAGATCTCCAAAGCGCACGACGAGGGCGTACTGCATTTCCACGATGCCGACTATTTTCTGCAACCGATTTTCAACTGCTGTCTTATAGATATAGGAAATATGCTGGATAACGGAACCGTGATGAACGGTAAGCTGATAGAGAGTCCGAAGAGCTTCCAGGTAGCATGTACCATAGTCACTCAGATAATAGCCGCAGTCGCCAGCTCGCAGTACGGCGGACAGAGCGTGGATATACACCATCTCGGAAAATATCTGCGCAAGAGTTACGAAAAATTCAGAGCACATATAGCCGAAACTGCCGGAAGCGACGTAAGCGATGAGGTAATAGACAAGCTTGCCAAGGCAAGAACAGAGGACGAACTCAGAAGCGGAGTCCAGACGATCCAGTATCAGATAAATACCCTTATGACGACCAACGGTCAGTCTCCGTTTGTGACGCTCTTCCTTAATCTTGACAAGGACGATCCGTATATCGAAGAAAACGCGATGATAATCGAGGAGATACTCCGTCAGAGACTTGAGGGAATAAAGAACGAACAGGGCGTTTATATAACTCCGGCGTTCCCGAAGCTGGTTTATGTTCTCGATGAGCACAACTGCCTTAAAGGCGGCAAGTACGATTATATAACAAAACTTGCGGTAAAATGCTCTGCCAAGAGAATGTACCCCGACTATATTTCGGCAAAGAAAATGCGTGAAAACTACGAAGGCAACGTTTTCAGTCCTATGGGATGCCGTTCATTCCTTTCTCCGTGGAAGGATGAAAACGGAAACTATAAGTTCGAGGGCAGATTCAATCAGGGCGTTGTTTCGATAAACCTTCCGCAGATAGGAATAATGGCAAAAGGAGACGAAAAGATTTTCTGGGAGCTTCTTGACGAGCGTTTGCAGCTTTGTTACGAGGCGCTTATGTGCCGTCACCGTGCTTTGCAGGGAGTAAGCTCCGACGTTTCTCCGGTGCATTGGCAGTACGGAGCGATAGCGAGACTTAAAAAAGGCGAAAAGATAGACAAATATCTGTACGGCGGTTATTCAACTCTTTCGCTTGGTTACATCGGACTTTACGAAGTTACCGTTGCAATGACCGGCGAGTCCCATACCTCCGAAAAGGGCAAGGATTTTGCGGTAAGAGTCATGAAACGTCTGCGCGCGGCAACAGATAAGTGGAAAGCAGACACAGGACTGGGATTCGCGCTTTACGGTACACCTGCCGAGTCGCTTTGCTACCGTTTCGCAAAGATAGACAAGAAGAAATTCGGAACAATAAAGGATATCACAGACAAGGGATATTACACCAACTCTTATCATGTTGATGTGCGTGAGGAGATTGATGCATTTTCAAAATTTGAGTTTGAAAGTCAGTTCCAGACAATTTCGTCAGGCGGAGCGATATCCTACGTTGAGATACCGAATATGCGCCACAATCTGAAAGCACTTGAAGAGATAGTCAGATTTATCTACGACAATATACAGTATGCCGAATTCAATACCAAGAGCGACTACTGTCACGTGTGCGGTTTTGACGGCGAGATAATAATAAACAAGGACGGCGAGTGGGAATGTCCGGCATGTCACAATAAGGACCATGCAAAGATGAACGTAACGCGCCGTACCTGCGGATATCTGGGAGAGAACTTCTGGAACGTCGGCAAGACCAAGGAGATTGCGGCAAGGGTACTGCACATATAAAAAGCGGATGAGGCGGAGACGGGTTTTGAGCCGGCAGGATGTTTTTGCCGTCAGGTAAAGCCCGCCACCGGTACATTCGGCTCAGCAAAAGGCGGCAGTGAGGAAAATCCGTCACTGCCGCTTTTATTTATGAAAAGAGAAAGGTAAGATAAGGCAGAAGGAAAAGAGACTGTTATGAATTATGCGACAATAAAACCTTTGGATATAGCCAACGGCGAAGGAATAAGGGTATCGCTGTTTGTTTCCGGATGCACGCATCATTGCCCGGAATGTTTCAACAGCGAAGCATGGGATTTCGGTTACGGCAAGCCCTACACTGAGGAAACGGAGGAAAAAATTCTGAAGCTTCTCGGCAGAAAAGAGGTTGTCGGACTTTCGCTTCTGGGCGGAGAACCTTTTGAGCCGGTAAACCAGAGAGTGCTGGTGGGACTGCTTGAAAAGGTAAGGTCAAGGTATCCGGAAAAAACGGTGTGGTGTTACAGCGGGTATCTGTACGACAAGGAGCTGAAATCTGAAAGCAGGGCAAGATGTGAAGTGACGGACAGAATGCTTTCTATGATCGATATACTTGTGGACGGTGAATTTGTAGCGGCAAAAAAGAATTTGCGGCTGAAATTCAGGGGTTCCGAAAATCAGAGAATAATAGACGTCAGGAAAACAGAGCAGGCGGGAAAAATCGTGCTCTGGGAGGGGCTTTCGGACGAAGTACTGCACTGATTACGGATTGCAGTAAAACTGAAAAAGTTAGCTGGATAATATAATTTTTTTGAAAAGCAAAAGTTTTTTTGTCGGGAATTAACCTGAAAAAGTCAGGAAATACAGACGGCAAATGATAATTTCAAAAAGAATAACGGGATTTCTTATCTGAATTAACGTCGCTGAAAAGTGATTTATGCCTGACGTTAATTATCGGTTATTCCGGAATAGTTTATGTGAAAATAAAGAAATCGCCCGTACGTTCAGGTTCGGGTAGAGACAGGAGTATATAAATGAATGTAAAGTTTGTTAAACTGGATCCGAGGGCAAAAACCCCTACTTACGGCACTGAATTTTCGGCAGGTGCCGATCTCTATGCGATAACCGGAGGTGAAAAGCTGATAAAAGCCGGCGAAACGCAGTTTGTTTCAACCGGACTTTCGATCGAAATTCCTACGGGTTATGTCGGACTTGTTTACGCAAGAAGCGGACTTGCCTGCAAAAAAGGACTTGCTCCGGCAAATAAAGTGGGAGTTATAGATAGCGATTACCGGGGAGAAATAATGGTAGCGCTTCATAACCATTCCGCTCAGGATCTGACTGTTGCCGACGGCGAGAGGATAGCTCAGCTGGTAATAGCACCTTACATAAAGGCGGAGTTTGAAGAAGTGGGTGACCTCAGCGTTACCGACCGTGGTGTTAACGGCTTCGGCTCCACCGGAACAAGATAAGCTATCCGGAGGTCAAATGATAAAACTGATAGCCTCTGATCTTGACGGTACCATTCTGCCGAAAGGTCAGAGCCGACTTGACGGTGTGACCGTAAGAAAAATAAAAGAGTGGATATCTGCCGGAAGATACTTTGCCATCATCACAGGCAGAGACTATATCTCGCTTCTGGGTGCGATCGGAGAGAAAATTCCCGGTATTTACTGCTACTGCTGCGGCGGTTCGGTAAGCATAAAGGACGGGGTCAGACATTACAGCAGACCGGTCGACTCGGGTGCGGTTTTAAGAGCCATGAGCGACGCCCGCAGATGCGGAAAAGAGCTGGTTCTGTGTTCGGATTTTGAGGTTTTTGTTTACGGAAGCGAAGAGTTTTACAAAAGCGTAAGCAGACTTTACGGAGACAGTTGCCGTAAAATAACGCTTGCAAAGGAAATCTCCTCTCCCGTCTACAAAATTTCCTTTTTCGGGGACTGCTCAAAACCTGTCTATGAGGTTTCGCCGCCTGAGCTCAGCCGTTTTTACAACAGAAACGGATGGGACGAGTATACGGCGAGATTTGCCGGCAAGGGTAACGCCTTTTCCGATCTTTGCGCAAGACTCGGTGTGCTTGCCTTGGAAACTGTGGCGGCAGGAGATGATTTCTGTGATATTGAAATGCTTGAAAAAGCCGGAAAAGCCTACATCACCGATAAACGGATTTCAGACAGATGCAGCGCCGGTTTTATAACTGACCCTCATCTGATTTTCGAAAATATCTGAACGGTAAAAATTAACGGTTAAGTGAAAGTTTATTACCGACAACGGAACTGACGGTTTTTCGGATTTTTCCGTTCTGTCTGTTGCTTGCCGTGGTGAAAAACACCGGATTGATTTTAAAACCACATACGATGCAACCCGTAAACCCGATTTGGACGTTTGCGGGTTGTTTTGAAGATCGAAAACATTATCAGGCGGATTAAAAAATCAAGTGAAAGGTAACATTAAAGTGGAAGATAAAAACAACCTTTTAGAATTTTGTTGTACAGACGGAGTTTGCGGTCGGAAAACTTCGCTCCCGAAAGACAGCAGTAATGCAGAAAGCGGGAAAACAGTACGAAGTAACGGCGGAAAAACAGTGGAAAAGCAGAATATTGTGTGTTCGGCTTGTCTTGTCGGTGAAAAATGCAGATATGACGGCAGGTCAAACGAAAACAAGGCGCTGCTTGGTCTTGCCGGAAAATACAACCTTATTCCGGTTTGTCCTGAGGTGATGGGTGGACTGCCGACTCCGAGAGAGCCGTCCGAAATCAGAGACGGAAGAGTTGTTACCAAAAGCGGCAAGGATGTAACAGCAAATTTTGCTGACGGAGCAGAAAAAGCGCTTGCGGCTGCACTTGAAAATAACTGTGTTGCAGCGGTGTTGAAAGCGAGAAGCCCGTCGTGCGGACTTGGTAAGATATACGACGGAACTTTTCAGGGTGTACTGACTGCCGGTGACGGCATTTTTGCCGCACTGCTGAAAGAAAAAGGTGTCAGGATTTTTACGGAAGAAAATTTCAGTCCTGATGATATCTGAATCAAGGTGTTAATGTAATTCATGCGGCTCGGTTGTAAATTGATTCTTCGTTTAACCCGTAATGCTTTTCGGGAATTATCGGTAAACTCCTGAGAACAGACTCTGTGTTCAGGAAAAACAGTCCGGTTCACCGGAAGAAAAACAATGCAGTGAAATACGGTTCGTTAATTGTCATGTCTTTTGCAGAATTACCGGCAGAAACTCATGTGGCTTTATTTATCGGAAATAATAAAGTCATAAAAAATACTTGACGAACGAAGAAAAAAATAGTAATATATTAATGATAACGAAGAAATCTCAGACAGTTAACCGGGAAAGGAGCGGAAGCGTATGGAAAACGGCAGAGTCCGGATAATAGAAATAGCAGAGCGTGATATCAACAGCGGACGTATGATGGAGAAATTCCCTGATACCGTACTTGCCTCAGATACGCTGATATCCGTTCCGGTCAACTATTACGCTGACGTAAGAGTGGCGGACGGCGCTCCGGTAACGGTAAAGTCATGCCAGAAAAAGAAGCTTGTGAAAATGGTCGGCGGTGATAAAGTCGGCAAAAAGGTTTCCGTTCTTTTCGTAAACAAGCGTAAGCTCACAACAATGTCGTGGGGAATAGGAAGCCTTCCCATAAGGTACGATTTTCTCGGAGGAGCAACTATAAACGTCGGCGCAAACGGCAATGTTTTGCCGGAAATCGTCGATGCGGGTGAGCTTTACACCGCAATGCAGAGCGAAAATGAAACGGTTGACATAACGGAAGTCATAAGCATAATAACGGCGGCGTTCCGTTCGTGTGCATCAAAAATTCTGGTGGAAATGTTCTACGAGGCAATAGAGCCGATTTTCCAGACGGACTTCCTTGTAAGCGAGCTGCACAGAAGACTGAACGAGAGAATATGCAACAGAAAGCTGAAAATACTTCCCGGTGTCATTTTCAAATGGGCGACGGTAGCCGGAATAAGGGTGCGCGAAGAGGATAAAAATGCACTTCTTGCCAGATACTCGGGAAAAAATCAGTCGTCGGGAAGACGGTGAATTTTCTGCCCGCCGAAAGCGGCAATATCGAAAATACGGCGTACTTCCGAAAGGAGATTGTCGGATTTTCCGGGAATAAAAATACAGCAGATATGCATATCAATACAATAATTTTGACAATTTGATGTATAAAATTCGTAATACGGCAGACTGAAAACAAAAATTTGTATTATAATATTGAAAAGTATGCCGCCGTGTGATATAATGTACTCTGTTATAGAAATAACAAGTTGTTTAAGAAAGGCAAACGCACAGATGAAATTATCGGGAGCAAGGATTCTTATCGAAACTCTCATAGAACAGGGAACCGAGGTGATTTTCGGATATCCGGGAGGAACGGTACTGAATATTTACGACGAATTATACCTGAATTCGGACAGGATCAAACACATAATAACGGCACACGAGCAGGGTGCGGCACATGCGGCTGACGGATATGCCAGAGCCTCGGGAAAGGTCGGGGTGGTTCTTGCCACGTCGGGCCCGGGAGCGACGAATCTGGTAACCGGAATAGCCAATGCTTATCTTGACAGCGTACCGATGGTTGCGATAACCGGAAACGTTGCCGGCAATATGTTCGGAAAGGACAGCTTTCAGGAAGTCGACATAATGGGTGTAACGCTTCCGATAACCAAGCACAACTATGTGGTAAGAAAGGCAGAGGATCTTGCAGACACCGTCCGTGAAGCTTTCAGGATAGCGATGTCCGGAAGACCGGGACCGGTTCTGGTGGATATACCGAAAGATGTACAGCTCGGATATGCCGAATACGAAAAGGGCGAAAAAGTCAGACCTTACGAGACGGTAAAGGCGTCGGACGAGGATATATCCAAAGCCGTGGCAATGATAAAAGAGAGCAAAAGACCTTACATATTCTGCGGAGGCGGAGCGGTAATTTCCGGTTGCGAAAGCGAAATTGCGGAAATAGCGGAGAAAACCGACGCTTATATAGGACTTTCAATGATGGGTCTTTCGGCAGTACACGCGGACAATCAGAGAAATCTCGGAATGATGGGAATGCACGGCCACTATGCCGCCAACAGAGCTCTTCGCGAATGTGATCTCATAATTGCGCTTGGAGTCCGTTTCAGCGACAGAGCAACCGGCAACAAGGAAAAATTTTCCGCAGGAAAAAAGATAATACATATAGACGTCGATACGGCGGAACTCAATAAAAACATTCCGGCGACGCTTTGCGTGCACAGTGAACTCGGATACGCAGTGAAAAAGATACTCGCAGGTCTTGGAGATGCGGTAAAACGTCCCGAGTGGGCTGAAATGATAGAAAAATACAAGTATTTTGAAAGTCAGCACAAGCCTCCGTTCCTTTGCGACAGACTTACACCTTATGACGTAATCGACGCCGTTTGCAGGCGTACAACCGACAATATGCCGGTGGCGACCGATGTCGGACAAAACCAGCTCTGGACCGCGCAGCGTTACCGTGTAAGAAAACCGAGGCGTTTCCTTACCAGCGGAGGCCTTGGCGCGATGGGCTTCGGAATGGGCGCGGCAATAGGAGCGTGCGTGGCAACCGGAGAAAGAACGGTGCTGTTCACAGGAGACGGCGGTTTCGGAATGAATCTTAATGAAACCATGACAGCCGTTTCTCAGAACCTGCCGCTCGTCGTTGTAATAATGAACAATACGGTGCTCGGAAACGTAAGACAGTGGCAGACGATGTTCTTTAACAAGCATTACTCGGCTACAACTCTCGAAAGAGCGGTTAACTTCCCGGCGCTTGCAGAGGCTTTCGGAGCGGTCGGACTGAGAGCGGAAAGCAGAGAACAGCTTGAAGAGGCACTGGACAAAGCGTTTTCGGTAAACGGTCCGGTGGTAATCGACTGCGCAATAGATAAAGACGAAAGAGTGCTGCCCATGATACCGCCGGGCGGAGCATTCGAAGAGCTGAAGCTCGACTGACGAAGGGAGGGGCGACATGAAGAAGTTTATAATCGGACTGCTGGTAACAAACGAGTCGGGAGTCCTGACACGGATATCGGGAATGTTTTCAAGAAGATGCTTCAATATCGATTCCCTGACAGTCGGCGTGACCGAAGATCCGGCAATATCGAGAATGACGATAGTGATGACCGGAGACGAGTATTCAAGAGACCAGATAGTAAAGCAGCTGTCAAAGATACACAGCGTAAAAGAAATCAAGGAAATGGATCCGGAAAACTCTGTCAGCCGTGAGCTTGTAATAATCAAGGTGAAGGCTGACAGCAAAACGAGAAGCGAGATAATAGACGCCGTAACGGTGTTCAGAAACAAGATAATCGACTACTCAAAAGATGCGCTGAGCATAGAGGTAACCGGAGAGTATACAAAGCTTGAGGCTTTCATAGAGCTGATGAGCACGTACGGCATAATAGAGATATGCCGCACCGGTCTTGTTTCAATAGACAGAGCGTCGCAGACTCTGAAAGACTCGGGAAAAATCTGCGAGCATTAATAAAACCAAAAACCGTAAAAATACGGCTGAAATTTGAAAAATCAAAGAAAACGAGGAATAAAAAAATGGCAGTAATGTACTACGAAAAAGATTGCGACCTTTCCCTTCTCGACGGAAAAACCGTATGCGTTGTCGGCTACGGCTCACAGGGACATGCTCATGCGAAAAACCTCAGAGACAGCGGAGTAAAGGTAATCATAGGTCTTTATGAGGGTTCAAAGAGTGCGGTAAGAGCAAAAGCAGATGGATTTGAGGTATACAACACCGAGGATGCCGTACAGAAAGCAGACATCGTAATGATTCTTGTAAACGACGAAAAACAGGCTGCGCTTTATAAAAAGTGCATCGGCCCCTACATGCGTTCGGGAATGACTCTTTGCTTTGCACACGGCTTCAACATTCACTTCAAACAGATAGTTCCGCCCGCCGACGTCAACGTAATAATGATAGCTCCCAAGGGACCGGGACACACCGTACGTTCGCAGTACGAAAAGGGACAGGGCGTACCTTGTCTTGTAGCTGTTGAACAGAATGCAACAGGAAACGCACATGAGCTTGCACTTGCTTACGCTCTCGGAATAGGCGGAGCAAGAGCCGGTGTTCTTGACACCACCTTCCGTGAAGAGACCGAAACAGACCTCTTCGGAGAGCAGGCAGTACTTTGCGGCGGAGTAACCGCTCTTATGAAAGCCGGATTTGATACTCTGGTTGAAGCAGGTTACAAACCGGAAAATGCTTACTTTGAGTGCATCCATGAGATGAAACTGATAGTTGACCTGATATTTGAAAAGGGATTTGCCGGAATGCGTTACTCGATTTCCGATACTGCTGAGTACGGTGACTACACAGTAGGACCGCGTATAATCACTGAGCAGACAAAAGCAGAGATGAAAAAGGTTCTGACCGAGATCCAGAACGGAACATTTGCCCGCAACTGGATACTTGAAAACCAGGCAAACCGTCCTTTCTTCAATGCCACAAAGAAAATACAGTCCGAAATACAGCTTGAAAAAGTAGGAGCCGAGCTCCGTTCAAAGATGAACTGGGGCAACAAAGATGAAATAATCAAGGAAAAATAATCCTCGGGCTTTCGGAAGTATCAGGCTGCCCTGAAAATACAAAACAGAATCCGGAAGAGAGTAACCGAAAAAGAGCTTTCTTCCGGATTTTTGAAATAACGGCAGTCGCCTTGTCTTAAACGGCGTCTGCGTGTCATAATAAAATCAAGAGTCGAAACGAACGGAAAAATCCGTTTGTGAAAGGAAAAATAAAGTGAACAGCGATAAAATGAAACAGGGGACGGAAAGAGCCCCTCAGCGCTCACTGCTCAAAGCAATGGGACTGACAGACAAACAGATAAGAAAACCGATAATCGGTATAGTTAACTCGTACAGCGAGGTTATACCCGGACATGTACACCTCCGGACGATAGCGAGATGCGTTAAGGACGGGGTGCTGGCTTCGGGCGGAACTCCGCTTGAATTCAATGTTATCGGAGTCTGCGACGGAATAGCCATGGGACACGAGGGAATGAAATATTCACTTGTAACCAGAGAGATAATAGCGGACAGCGTCGAATGTATGGCAAAAGCGCACTGCTTTGACGGACTTGTTTTCATACCCAACTGCGATAAGATAGTACCCGGAATGCTGCTTGCGGCTGTCAGACTCAACATACCTGCGATATTCTGTTCCGGCGGACCTATGCTTTCTCTTTGTTCTGACGAGGGAAGGGCGATGGATTTGAACTCGGTTTTCGAAGCAGTCGGCGGCGTCAAAAACAAGACAATGACTGAAGAAAGACTTCAGTACATAGAAGAAAACGCCTGCCCCGGATGCGGCTCATGCTCCGGAATGTTCACGGCAAACTCAATGAACTGTCTGTGCGAAGCAATAGGCATGGCGCTCAAAGGCAACGGCAGTACGCCTGCGGTTTACGCACACCGTCAGAGACTTGCCAAGGCGGCGGGCGAACAGATAATGGAACTGGTCGAAAAAGATATAAAGCCGCTTGATATAGTCACGGAAAAATCGATGGAAAATGCTTTTACCGTCGATATGGCTCTCGGTTGCTCTTCAAACTCGCTGCTCCACCTTCTTGCGGTAGCCAGCGAAGCCGGAATAAAATTCGACCTTGCAAAGGTAAACGAGATAAGCGAAAGAACGCCGAATCTCTGCCACCTTGCTCCTGCCGGACATCACCATATGCAGGATCTGTGGGCGGCAGGCGGAGTTTATGCCGTAATGAACGAGCTTTCCGGTAAAAATATGCTGCATACCGACTGTATGACAGTTACGGGTAAAACGGTAGGCGAAAACATAAGCGGATGTCACGTCCTTAACCATGACGTTATCAGACCGATCGACAATCCGTACAGCAAGACCGGCGGACTTGCGGTGCTTTTCGGAACTCTTGCACCGAACGGAGCGGCGGTAAAACGCAGTGCGGTTGCGCCCGAAATGCTCAAACACACCGGAAGAGCAAGAGTGTTTGACGGAGAAGAGGCGGCGATAAAAGCCATATTCGCTTCGGAAATAAAGAGCGGAGATGTCGTTGTTATAAGGTATGAAGGTCCGGCGGGCGGTCCCGGAATGAGGGAGATGCTGGCTTGTACTTCTGCGATAGCCGGAATGGGACTCGATAAAGAAGTTGCGCTTATAACAGACGGAAGATTTTCCGGAGCTACGAGAGGAGCGTCAATAGGTCACTGCGCCCCCGAAGCCGCAAGCGACGGACCGATAGCGTATGTAAAAGAGGGCGACCTTATCGAAATAGATATACCGAATTATAAACTAAACCTTCTTGTCAGCGAAGAAGAAATGGCAAAACGCCGCAAAGAGAGTAAGCCGAAGCAGAACGGTGAAATTAAAGGTTACCTCAAAAAATATTCAAAGATGGTAAGCGGAGCCGACAAAGGCGCAATACTCAGCGTGGACTGATTTTGTCTAACGGATAAAACTGCGGTCTTGAATTTTTTGCAGTATTTTCAGGAATTGACTTTTTACTAAAAATAAACTGAGCGGGCTTTAACTGAATTTTTCCCGATTATCAGCAAAGCTGCTTTAACGAAAAAATAACGCTTCGATTTTAATTAACCGCCTCGGCGGTAAGGGGGATAATAAAATGCTGAATATCAGATATCAACTTACGGAAAATCTTAAAAAGAAGCCGGAGAAAGGTCAGCCGCTCGGCTTCGGAAAAATAGTGACCGACCACATGTTTATGATGAATTATACCGAGGGACTCGGTTGGCATGACCCGAGGATAGTGCCGTATCAGCACATATCTCTTGCGCCGACGGCAATGGTCTTTCATTACGGACAGACAATGTTTGAAGGACTCAAAGCGTATCTTGACACCGAGGGAAAGGTAAGACTTTTCCGTCCGGATATGAACGCCAAAAGAGCAATAAACTCAAACAGAAGGCTCTGCATACCCGAAATACCCGAGGAGGATTTTGTACAGGCGGTAAAAGCGATAGTAAAAACGGAAAAGGACTGGATCCCGACTGAACCCGGAACCTCGCTTTACATCAGACCGTTTGTAATAGCTACCGATGAATTTCTCGGAGTTGCTCCGTCAAAAACCTATCTCTTCATGATAATACTTTCGCCGTCGGGAGCCTACTACGCAAGCGGGCTTGAACCGGTTGGAATCTGGATAGAGGACGATTACGTGCGTGCCGTAAGAGGCGGAATGGGCTTTGCCAAAACGGGAGGAAACTATGCGGCTTCCCTTGCAGGACAGGTAAAGGCGCATAATGACGGTTACTCGCAGGTGCTTTGGCTTGACGGTGTTGAGAGGAAGTACATCGAGGAAGTTGGTGCAATGAACATTTTCTTCGTCATCGACGGCAAAGTAATAACTCCTATGCTCAACGGAAGCATACTTCCCGGAATAACCAGAGATTCTGTAATAACTCTCTGCAAGAGCTGGGGACTTGACGTAGAGGAGAGAAAAATTTCTGCAGAAGAACTTGTTGAGGCTCAGAAATCCGGAAAACTCGAAGAATGCTTCGGAACCGGAACTGCGGCTGTTATCTCTCCGGTCGGAAAACTCAGATACAAAGATGACGTCATGGAAATTTCCGGCGGAAAGATAGGAAAACTCAGTCAGAAGCTGTACGATACGGTAACCGGAATACAGACCGGAAAACTTGAAGATCCGTTCGGATGGAGCGTAGTAGTAGAGTGAAGTATCTGATTGTTGTAGATATGCAGGAGGACTTTACCCGGAAAGCACTCGGCACCCAAGAGGCGTTAAAAATTATTCCGAAAGTGGCAGACAGGGTTAAAAATGCTTTTGCTGACGGAGAAACGGTGATTTTCACACGTGACACCCACTTTGAAAATTATCTGCAAACATCGGAGGGAAAAAAACTTCCGGTGCCGCACTGCATAAAAGGAAGTGATGGCTGGCAGATAATATCTGAGCTCAGGGAATATGCGGACAAGTCGGTCATTTTCGATAAGGAGACGTTCGGATCAATAAAGCTCGGACAGTATCTGTCGGAGCAGGACGTTGAAAAAATCGAACTTGTCGGGCTTTGTACAGACATTTGCGTTATCTCAAATGCGATCATCCTCAAAGCTGTACTTCCGGAAGCACAGATAACGGTAAATTCCGATTGCTGCGCCGGAGCTACGCCCGAGGGACACCGGAACGCTCTGTATGCAATGAAAAACTGTCAGATTGATATCATCTGAAAGAATAAAACAGAAAATTTACAGTCAGATTCATATTATCTGAGAGAATAAAACAGGAAATTTACAGTAGGGTTCAGTGCGTTTTTTGACTTTTTGTGTTAATTGCGTTGTTGCGGGTTTACTCAAAATTAAAATGGCATAAGCGTAAATTTAAATGCAGTATACAATCAATCGTCCCCGTAGCAAAGCGAACGGATGATAAAAAAGCATCCTCTTTTAATAAATGCAATTACCGAAAATATAAGCCTTATTATCCGGATAATGCGGATAGTAAGGCTTTTTCGTTTACAATAGTGTAAAACCGGAAGTTGTAACCCGGAAATCAAACTTTCCCGATAATTCCGGTTATCCGGTATTTAAAATGTCAATTTTTTTTCGGAAACTACTGACCGAGCACATTTCTTACGGTATCAACTCTGTCGCAAATGTCGCCGATAAGATTTTTCAGAGGTGCCGGAACAAGGTTTTCTGCCTGATCCTCGGCAAATGTATATATGTCGCCGATACGGCTGTCCGACAGAAATTCGGATCCCACAAATCCGATAAAAGCCGGAATCTTCATTATAAGGTAAGCACCGGTGACGGCAACGGCGATTTTCAGTATTTGTTTTGCAATTTTGAACATTAAGAATTCTCCTTTCTGACTGTACTTTGAAGTCAGGTAATGGGCTGAAAAATTTGAATTTACTTTGAAACGAGGGTACATCAAGCGCTCTGACGGCACTTTGAGTCAGGGCGTTGAATATTTTACCTCTCACAAGGTAAGGCAGATTATTTACATTCCGACTCCGCTTTGAAGTCTGACTGCTTTACTTATCAGGTATGTCTTTAACCTGATCTTAGGTTACGGGTTAGTTCAGTATATTCCGTTTATTCCGAGAAAAATCCGGTTGATTGCCGAAGCAATGTAAAATGCATGGTTTGTTATTGCGTCTGCACAGCTGCTGGAAGAGACAAGAAACGGAACTGCGGAAGCTGATTGTTTCAGCAGCTTCGGAGGTATTTCCGTTATCCCTGCTTTGAACAGCGCGTCGCAGACAAGAGCATGTGAAGATGCAACTGTCGGCACGCCTATGGAAATTACGGGTACTCCGAGCTGCTCACGGGAAATTTCCGGTTGCCGGAAAGCCGTGCCTGAACCCGGAACCAATCCTCCGGACTTTATCTGCACAACCGAAGACAGACGGTCGGTACCGAAAGCCCGAAGCGAATCGATAAGTATTACAAGTCCGGGAGAAAGGAATTTCATGCAAGCCTTTGTCATTTCAGCCGCACTTATACCGCTTTCGCCGGCAACTCCGGGAGAAATCACCGCTATTTCCCTTCCGCCGAGTTTTTCGAAAAGTCCGGGATTATAGTCCCGAAGAAGTCTTGTGGAAATGATTCTTTTTGCGCAGGCAGGGCCGAGCGAGTCAGCGGTAACTGCGGCATTTCCGAGGCAAACAACGGTTACGGGTGCGACCGAAGAGATAAAACCGTCGGGAAAAAAGCTTGTCAGTATCTCGGAAATCAGTTTTATTGCAAGCGCTTTTTTTCGTTCGGAATAGATTTTCAGACCGCTTATCCCGAGAGTGTAAGAAATTTCACCGCTGACATCCGTTTCGGCAACTTCAAATCCGTAACGGTGGGTAACGGTTGTACGGGCCTCTTTTTTTTCAAGTGCAAGGTCGGTATAGGTATAGTCGTCGGTCATAGTCCCTCCGCAGGTGCCGTTAGTGCGCTACGGCATTTGAAATACAGGATTAGTATTCCGAAAGCGACACAATTTATACCGCATACGGCAAAAACCAGCCGTAAACATCGTAAAAAGTTACAAAAAAGCCAGCCGACGATTGTGCAACTGTCCGAATTGTTGAAAAAAAGCTTTCTGAAACGAAAATACCATTGAAAAATGATAAAAATAGTGGTATAATGCTTTGTACGAATATAATTCCCGAAAATACCAGGAGGAGTTCCAAATGAAAAAAATCACAAGGATAGCGTGCCTCGTACTGTGCTTTGTAATGCTGGTGCCCGCTGCTGTGGGATGTGCTCAGAAGGACAGTGCGTACGGAGCGCAGATAAACATGTATCTCGCATCAGAGGTTTATAACTTTGACCCGGCGTATGCATACATGGACATCAGTTCCACTAAGCTGCTCGGACTGCTTTTCGAGGGACTGATGAGGATTGACGAAGACGGAGATCTTGAGAAAGCTATGCTCAAGAGTTACAAATATGTCGAGGATGAGCATATCCCCGAAGACCCGACAGACGACACGTACACAATGACGATAGAGCTCAAGGATACGGCATGGTCGGACGGACGTGCAGTGCACGCTGACCAGTACCTTTATGCCTGGAAAAGGCTCCTTGACCCTGAATTTGACGGCGAGGGAGCTGAGCTTCTCTACGACATAAAGGGAGCTTGGGAAAGAAAGAACGAGATGGCAAGCCCGGACGATATCGGACTTACGGCTGACCAGAAGATCCTGACCATCGAGTTCAATCACTCAGTAGATCCCGAGGAATTCCTCAGAAAAACAGCAAGCCTCTGCCTTGTTCCGCTCCGTGAAGATGCTGTTGAGCACTACTATAACTGGTCAAGTGCAAACACAACGATAGTAACCAACGGCCCGTTCACAATACTTTCGTATTATCCCGGAAGCAGTATGCAGCTGGCAAGAAGCTCGTACTACAATCGTGACGTAAGTGACGAGGATAAGTATGTAAGCCCGACAAAATATGTAAAACCCTACCTCATTAATATAGACTTCCAGCTTAACGGCGAGGAAATGATGTCCAAGTATGAGGACGGAGAGCTTTTCTATATCAGTGAACTTCCTGCATCAAAAGAAATAAGAGAGCAGTACAAGGAAAGAGCAAAGATCACAGACAGCCTTTGCACACATACTTACTATTTCAACACCAACAAGGCACCTTTTGATAACGCAACGGTAAGGCAGGTTCTCGGAAAGGTTATCGACAGAAACGCAATTGTCAACGAGATAGTATTCGCAAAACCGGCTACCGGAATAATCCCCGGCGGAATCAACGACCTTACAAATAAGGATGATTTTGCGGAAAATAATGCGAACAAACTCAGCTCTGAGGCAATGTCGATTTCGGAAGCTAAAGCGGCACTCACTGCTGCGGGAATCAATCCGTCCAGTTACGGAACACTCTATCTTACAGTTAAGACGGACAGTGTTTCGGAAATGAACGACAGGACCGGAGATCTTCAGCTTAATGAAGAGAAATTCGACACCGAAACAATAGATTACCTGGTAGCTGAAATGGTTGTAAAAACCTGGAATCAGCTCGGATTTGACTTTGAAATCAAATGCGTAGGAACGAAACAGTACAAGGAAAGCACCTCGGCAATAACTCAGTACAGAGATATGCAGGTGGAGGCGCTTTACGGAATCTACGGCGAAATAAAGGAATATGTAACCGACTCCAAATACAATTCGATAACTGCGGAAAGAGCGTCGTTTGACGTTATCGCACTTGACTATCAGATGCTTTCCACCGAGGCGTTTTCTGCACTTTCCGTATTCAATCCGTATTACTCCGGATCGATACTTGTCGGACCGGACGGAGAGGAAGTACCGTACGGACACATCACCGGATATAATAACGAGACGGTCAACACTTTGATAAAGGAAGCACATGACGCATACAAAGCGGGAGATAAGGCAACACTTTCGGCAAAACTCCATGAAGTTGAAAGAATACTGCTTGAAGAAATGCCGGTGATACCGATATTCGTGTATCAGCACGCAAGCGTTATGAGAAGCGAACTTTCGAAAGTCAAATATGACTATTTCGGAGGACTGATATTCAATGATGTCAAACTCAAAAACTGGCAGGATTACCTTGTAAAAGAGGAAGATGAATAATAAAAGCCGCATAAGCGGATGACTGCCGGAAAAAACAGCAAACGGAGATACAAATTCCGCAGAGGCGTTTTCCTCTGCGGAATTTTGGTTTAAAATGTTGTTTTTAATTGAAAAGAGGTTAAAGGCAGAAGTAAAAATCTGAAAGTGGCACAAAGAATAAATTTATCTGAAACTGATAATTCAGATACGGCTCAAAACCAAGGCGGTTTGGATAACGCAGACAAGATTCAAAGAAAAAATCAAGCTATTGTGGAAACCTGCTTCAAAGATGAGAAATAAAACATAGTCTGTACAATATTCGGAGATATTCAAAGTTAAAATCAAGCCGAAATGGATGACGCAGACAAGATTTGAAGATAAAATCGAAACTATGGTGGAAAACTAATGCAAAGATAAAAGATAAAACATAAACGTGCAAAAATCCGGTTACAGCTCAAAACAAAAATCAAACATTCATAACCAATTCAAAGAAAGATCGGAGATAGAAACCAGGGAGGAAGGTACAGATGCAGACAAGACTGAAAGATAAAAACGATATAAAAATATTCATACTTTATCTGCTGAAAAATGTAGGATATGCACTCGATTTTCCGAATATAAACGATATTGTTGTTCAGGACGGCATAGTCAACTATTTTGATTTTGCCGAATGTTTTGCCGAACTGATAGACGCAGGAAATATTTGTGAGCAAACACCTGCCGACGGCGGTGAAACCCTGTACAGCCTTACCGAGCAGGGAATGAAGGTTTGTGAAAGTCTGCAAAGCGACCTTATGCCGATGATACGCGAAAAAAGTCTGAAAAGTGCACTGCGACTGCTTTCATTCAAAAAGCGCGGATCTATTTCCAAGTGCAGTATAAGTACACTTCCGGACGGAAAATACATTTTCAGCTGTAAGGTGATAGAAGAGCATAAGGAAATACTGGATTTAAGTCTGGTTGTTGACAACAAAAAAATGCTCGACAAAATGATGTACAATTTCGACCAGCGGCCGGAAACAGTGTATAAAGGTCTGATATCGGTTCTCACCGGTGAGATAAATTACCTTCTCTGACACTGTGATATTGAACGAAAATAAGTCTTCAGATTGGTGCAATTGTTAATCGAAAAATCAACAATCAACAATAAAAATGAAATATCTGTCGTGATATTGTACAAAATCAAAAGATTAATGTTGGTTATAATGACGGTTGTCTTGTTGTTTTTTTAAATTTTTATGAAATATAATATTGACAAAAACGTAAATAGAGTATATAATAGACACACTGATGGAAAAAAGCGGTAGAAAACCCGATCCGACAGACGGACAGTCCGCAAGCAGTGGGTAAAAGCAGGAGAGAAACAGGTTAGTCTGAAAGGCGGGATAAATGTCTGAAAAATATCTCGAAAGAATTCAGTCGGGAGATGACGGGGCGTTTGAGCTGTTGCTTGCGCAGTACCGACCTCTTATAGAGAATGAGGTAAAAGTTGCGGTAAGCCGTAGCCCGGAGCTGATGCCGGAATATGAGGAACTCACACAGGAAGCGAGATTGGCTCTATACGGCGCAGCAAAAAATTACCGTAGCGGAGGGAAAGTAACATTCGGACTTTACGCAAAAATCTGCATTCACAACAGAATTGTTTCTTTCGTAAGGAAATTCCGTACTTTGCAAAGGAAAAATGCTCGTTTGGCAAAAGCGGGCAGCCACGCTGCATCAGTCGGCAGAAAACGCAGAGGCAATTCGGTGTTTGACATGATGGCAGTTAGCGAAACCGGTAAGTTTTCGGTCTCAGACAAAGAGTCCGGCGTTCCGTTCAGTGCCGACAAAGCGTTGAAGTTCCTTGACACCGATGCAACCGTATATGAAAAGCAGGTGTTTTTGATGTACATTCAGGGCTTGTCCTACCGTGAGATAGCGGCAAGACTCGGCAAGACTCAAAAATCGGTTGATAATGCTATATTCCGTGTTAAAAGGAAGTTAAAAGACCGTTTCGGCAGTCGCTGAGTTGCTTTTGAGCAGAGAATACGGCGGACAACAGAAAATAAAAGTCCTGTGACGGTGTTTTTAGGTTGGTCAATTTCTGAGGTTTATCAGGGAGTCAATGTAATACAGGGGGCAATTAACTTCAGGGAGTCAATATCGTACAGGATTTCCGGTTGAAAATGCCTTAGTAGGCTTATTTTAAAATTTACTTTTTCGGTTTTCTTATTAAAATTTCATATTAAAGAAAATTAAAGATGCCGGATTTTTAACACCATATGCCCGGGTTCTACCGGGACAGTAAAACAAACATATGCCCGAATAGCTTAATAAAAGCAGGCAGCATTAGTCCTATGCTGTCAGATGGCGGTCAAAGTCCGTCTGAGGGAACAATTTATTTATATTTCAAAGCGAGGTAAAAACCATGTACGAGGACAAGACATTAGTATGCAAGGATTGCGGTGCGGAATTCGTTTTTACGGCGGGTGAACAGGAGTTCTACGCGGAAAAAGGTTTCCAGAACGAACCCCAGAGATGCAAAGAGTGCCGTGCAAAAAGAAAGAACGCGGCAAAACCCCAGAAAGAGTATTTCACCGCCCCCTGTGCACAGTGCGGAAAAGAAGCAAGAGTTCCTTTCCAGCCCACAGGAGACAGACCGGTACTTTGCAGCGAATGCTTTGCTGCTTCAAAGAATCAGTAAGGCGAAAAGTCTCGGGAATTGTACATTCTTATAAAAATTTTTTTTAGTCCGACTGTACAAAACCACAGCCGCATGCCGCTTGGCATGCGGCTTTTCCTTATTAAAACAAGCTTTTCAGTATAATGTTGAAACAGAGGGGTGTAGTAAGTGTTTAAGCTTCAGAGAGTGTAAAGAGGAATTTTAAAACCCGGCAAAAAATTTTTTCTGTTTTGCACCCGTGCTTTTGATTGTTTATTTACCTGTTCTTGCGGATAAAAAGTAATTTACTTATGCCAAAGTGACGTACCTATTCCCATGTTAAAAGGCTGTTTACCCCATTTATTTCGGCAGCTTGGTTTTCTGCCGTTGACAAGTATATTGAAAATATAGTAATTTTTGCCTGATTCGGAATTGGTCAGAGAGTTTATACACGCGCAGGAAAAAATTTTAAGTTTTTTTAAAAAAGACTATACAAACCGAAAAATATATGCTATAATAAATCCGTGTCACAGTAAAATGACTGTATTAAATATTCAGCAATTTTTGTCTTTTATGGTGACATTGTAACAATAAGAAAGAAAAAACAGTGTGTTTGCTGACAAAATCCGGGATAAGTCCCGACAAGGAAAAAACTTGAAAAGGTATCGGTAATGGACGAAACAAAAGAGCAAATCGGAAGCAATCTTATAGTGGGCAGAAACGCCGTGCTTGAACTTCTGAAAAGCGGCAGGACGGTGGACAAGATTCTGATAAAGGACGGCACCTGGGAAGGTTCAATTAAAGAGATCGCCGCTCTCGCAAAAGAAAAACATATACCGACGGTAATGTGCGGTAAGGGCAAACTTGACAAGGTAGCGGCCGGGGAAGTGCATCAGGGTGTAATTGCCTGCGTGCCGGAAATTGAATACAGTACCGTCGACGGTATACTTGAATATGCGTCGGAAAGAGGCGAAAAACCGTTTATCTGCATAGCGGACGGTATAAACGACCCGCATAACCTCGGTGCGCTGATCAGATGCGCAGAGGCTGCCGGCTGTCACGGACTGATAATACCGAAAAGAAGAAGCGTAACTCTTAATGCCACGGTTACAAAGTCTTCTGCGGGAGCCGCCGTGCATCTGCGGGTAGCCAAGGTGACGAACTTAGCGGCGACAATTCAGGAGTTAAAGAAAAAAGGACTGTGGATATATGCGGCGGAAGCGGACGGAAAGAATTACAGAGAATGTGAGATAATTACGCCGGCGGCATTTGTTTTCGGTTCGGAAGGTGACGGGGTTTCGAGAATAGTCAAAGAAAACTGTGATTTTGTTTTGTCGATACCGATGAAAGGAAAGGTCAATTCCCTGAATGTTTCTTCCGCTGCGGCGGTGATACTGTTTCACGCCGGCGGATTTTTCGGATGATAAAAGCGGCAAAGGTAAATACTGATGAAAGGGGAAAAAATGGAAGAAAAAAATCTGGCAAAAGAAATGCTTGAAAAGATAGAAAAGTACAAACAGGATTCGTCCGGCGCCGGCGGGGATGGTACCGTTAGCGACGTCGGGATAAAAAACAAAACCGTAAACCCGGAAGACGGTGAAAAAGAAGTGTTTTTCGAAGGAGATTCCGGACAGCTCCGTTTCGGCGGACCGAACGATACCGTAAGCGGAGGCGCAGATCGGTATGCGGACGGAAAAACTTCTGAGGAAGATACAGATGTTCCGGAAGGAATATACTTCGCTCCGGGTGAGCCGGAGGAAAATAAAGCCGGCCTTTCCGAGGAGGTAAACACGTCGTACGGTCAAAAAATACAGACGGAGGGTTATGACGCCGGAAATTACAGCGAATCAGCTGTAAGGGAAAAGTGGCTTGCCGACGGAGTGCAGCTGACATTTCTTGATATGGGGGATCAGGCTGACGAGGATTACTCGGTTACCGGTTATCCGGTCGGAAAAATCTCCGATGAGTATGAAAATCAGTTAAAACAGGACCTTCGTGATTCAGCGGAAGAACTTCCGGAGAGCAAGGCAACGGAAGAACCGGAAACCGAAGAAATTCCGGAAGGTATTCCCGACGACGGCGACTATTCAAACGATGTCTGGGACGAAAGCGACAGGGTGCTTTGGAACGCCAAAAAACGGTATATGGATTACTGCGGACAGCTTACCGTTCCGCCTCTTAAAATGACCAAAGAAGCTCCGGAAGGGTTAAAAAAAGAGAAAGGCAAAATACGCGAAAGCTCCGGTTACCGGTGTGAGATGAGCGAAAGACTTCCGGCGTTTACCGACGGAATAAACGGCGGCAAGAATTCGGAAGGCTACATAAAAAGAGAAAAGGAATACTGCGAACAGCGGGAGAGTGAGCGGTCAGGTAAACTGCTCAGTAAGCTTAGATCAGGTTTTGCCAGAACAGTTGTCACGTTTGTCGTAATGTGTTCGGTACTGCTCCTTGAAAACATCAGCTTTTTTGTCGGGAAATTCACTGAAACACAGATAAGCGGAACAGGTCTTTATTTCCTGCTCGGTGCACAGCTTCTTTTGCTCATAGCAGGCGTGGTGATGGTTGCGGACTCAATTGCCGATGCGCTTAAATGCTTTGCAAAAGGCGTATACATTCCTGAGCTTCTGACTTTCGGAATCGTTACCTTTTCCATCATTTATCATATCGTTTTGTTGGTAAGGGGAAATATACCTTCCGGTGCGGCGCTTTTCGGTACATCTGCGGCGGTGTCGGTTTTCCTTACCTCGCTTTACAGATACAACATGCTGAAAAGAGAATATACCGTTTTTTCCGTGGCGTCCTCGTACGGAAAATACCTGACCGAGGTGAAAATGCTCGGCATGCGTAATTCGCCGGAGGGAAAAGCGTTTGAAGGCTACATTTCTCCCGACGCAAGTCTTTACAGAATGAACCGTGTCAGCAGAATTGACGGCGTATATGACACAAGAGCGGTAAGGGACGAATGCGGAGGACTTATACGCAAACTGGTCATCTGTATAGTTTGCGCTACCGTCGTTACCGGCGTTGTTTTCGGGCTTTTAAGACAGGATGTTGTTAACGGAGTGCTCAGCGCTATGACGTTTGCTTCGTTTTCCGCACCTTTGTGTGTTTTTGTCGCAATGTACAGACCGAGAGTAAAGGCGGCTGAAATATCAGCAAAAGCCGGAGCGGCACCGGTCGACTTTGACGACGAGGGCGACGATTTCGACGAAAGCATTATCATGATAGACGACGGCGAGCTGTTCCCGCCGGAAAAGCTGGTTACCGAAGGCTTTGAAATGCAAAGATCGGAACAGCTTGAAAAGCACCTTTCAAGAGTTTTTGCGCTTTTCAGCACAATAGGCGGCTCGCTTTCATCGCTTTTCAAAAACATGGAAGGCGGACTTGAAAAAATACAGGACATAGTTGTAACAGACATAGACGATCACGGAATATCGGCAAAGGTCGACGGAAAATTCGTCAGAGCCGGTTCAGAGGAATACCTTGCGCAGTTCGGAATAAGGGTAAAGAGATACGACAAGCTGATATCAAGAAACACAAGGGTTATGTATATAGCGGATGAAGAAGTGTTTTTTGCAAGAGCAATACTTACTTTCAGACCGGACGAAGAAGTTGTAAGGAAAATATCGGAGCTGAGAAATACCGAAACGGTGTTTTCGCTCAAGACCTGCAATCCTTGTATAGACAAGGAACTGCTGTTTTTCTCCACCGGACTTGAGCCGGAACTTATCAGACTGATAAAATACAGCCCGAGTGATAATCTCGGACCGCTGGATACAGACAGAGAGGGAATGCTTGTTTCGAAGAACGGAGCGGCGGGACTTCTTACCGCAATGCTTGAGTACAAGAGACAGAAGAGACTGATAACCGGTGGAGCGAGACTTGCCGGTATTGCCTGTGCGATCGGAGCGATAGCGGCACTGGTTACGGTGGCTTTCGGAATAGATTTCGGATTTGTTTCGCTTATGTCTGCGGCACTCCACGGAATACTGTCGCTGACGGCTTATGCATTGTGCGGCAGACGTGCAATAAACACGAAAAGCAAGATGAAAAAGGACTGAATGTAAAGAGAAAGGCTGTTTGATTCTGCTTTTTTATCAATCCGAGAAAAGTCAAAAGGCAGGGAAGCGGTAGCGGTGTTCGTCCGAAAATCAGCGATGGGAGAAATATCGCATTTCAAAGATATATTCATAACGAAAACCGCCTGAAAAACGGAAAACTGCTGACTTTTTGTATCAGCAGACCGCCATAAGACAGGGTAGCAGCCAACCGATACCGGATAAAGACCGGAAACAGACATAAAAATACAAAAATGTCAGACGTCATAAACAGGGTAGCAGCCAACTTATACCGGATAAAGATCGGAAACAGACATAAAAATACAAAAATGTCAGACGTTATAAGACAGGGTAGCAGCCAACCGATACCGGATAAAGACCGGAAACAGAAATAAAAATACACGAAGGGCAGCGGCGGAGAAACGGATAAGCAGTAAATGTCCGCAACCGGCCGGCTGCCCTTTTTGCAGGTGAAACAATGGAACTTGAAAAAATACTGAAAAAAGTGTCAAAGCCGGGAAGATATACAGGCGGAGAATACGGACAGATCATAAAAGACAAGGAAAAGATTTCGGCAAGAGTGGCGTTTTGTTTTCCCGACTCGTATGAGATAGGAATGTCAAACCTCGGAATGAGAGTGCTTTATCATTCCCTTAATCTTATGCCGGACGTCTGGTGCGAAAGAGCATTTTCGCCGCTTCCTGATATGGAAAACGAAATGCGTGCAAACGGCATTCCGCTGTATGCACTCGAAACCTTTGACAGCGTCAAGGATTTCGACTTTATGGCGATAACCCTGCAGTACGAGCTCTGCTACACAAACGCACTGAATCTGATAGATCTTGCAGGTCTTCCTCTGCGGGCGTCGGAGCGTGACGAAAGCTTTCCTCTGGTTATAGGCGGCGGACCGTGCACCTACAACGCCGAACCGCTGTGCGAGTTTTTCGACGCCTTTTCGATAGGCGAGGGTGAGGAAGCACTCTGCGAGATGGTACGGCTTTACATTGATATGAAAAAAAGCGGCAGGTACAGTAAAAAAGAGTACCTGCGTGAGCTTTCGCATATAAACGGCTTTTATGTGCCATCGCTGTATGAGGTTGAGTATGGCAGTGACGGAGCGGTAAGTGCTTACCGACCGCTTTATCCGGATGTTCCGGAAAAGGTGGTAAAGAGGATAATCGGGAATATGGACAAAGCGCCGTATCCGGATAAATTCGTAATGCCATATATTGAAACGGTTCACGACAGAATAACGGAAGAGGTTTACCGTGGCTGTATAAGAGGATGCCGTTTCTGTCAGGCGGGAATGGTATACCGACCGGTAAGGGAAAAATCGCCCGACACTGTAAACGATCAGATAAAATGTCTATACGAAAACACGGGTTATGAGGAAGCCTCACTGCTTTCTCTGTCGGTAAGCGACTATTCAGAACTCTCTTTGCTTACCGAAAAACTGCTTTCATGGACCGATGAGAAAAAGGTGAACCTTTCGCTTCCTTCGCTTCGTGCAGACACCTTTTCAAAGGAGCTGATGGAGAGAATATCGCATGTAAGACAGAGCGGTCTTACATTTGCGCCCGAGGCGGGAACTCCGAGACTGCGTGACGCCATTAACAAAAACGTTACGGAGGAGGAGATACTGTCGGCGTGCAGGCTTGCTTTTGAGGGCGGAAAAAACAGCGTCAAGCTTTACTTTATGCTGGGACTTCCGACTGAAACGGAGCAGGACCTTGCCGGAATAGCCGCACTTGCAAAAACGGTAGTTGACGAGTATTATAAATGCGAAAAGAGAGTCAAAGGTAAAAACGTTCAGGTTACGGTCAGCTGTGCCTGCTTTATACCGAAACCTTTCACGGCGTTTCAGTGGGATGCACAGGACAGCATAGAATCGCTGACCGAAAAACAAAATTATGTACGGGGACTGATAACCGATAAGAGAATAAAATTCAATTATCACGACGCAAGAGCGTCAAGAGTTGAGGCAGCGCTTGCCAGAGGCGACCGTAAAATGTCAAAGGTGCTTATTGAAGCGAGAAAGCTCGGAATGTCGTTTGACTCATGGGACGAGCATTTCAGCTATGAAAAATGGGAAAAAGCTTTTGCACAGGCGGGGCTTGATATGGGCTTTTATGCTAACAGGGCTATCCCTGCGGATGCGGTGCTCCCTTGGGATATGATAGATATCGGAGTAACAAAAGCGTTTCTTAAAAGAGAGTACGATAAGTCGAGAAAATCGGAGCCGACGCCGAACTGCAAAGAAAAATGTTCCGGCTGCGGTGCAAACAGATTGGGGGGAGTAACGAAGTGGTGCCCGAAAATATCAGAATAAAATTTCATAAAAAGGGGAGACTGATATACATTTCCCATCTTGATCTTTGCAGAACGGTATGCCCGGCAATGATAAGAGCCAAAATTCCGCTGTGGTATACCGAGGGCTTTAATCCTCATCCGAAAATGGTTTTCGCTCAGCCGCTTCCGCTTTTCGTGGAAAGCAGGTGCGAGCTACTTGATATTAAGATAACGGAACCGACGCCGTGCGAAGAGATAGCGAAAAGACTGAGACAGGCATTGACGGATGACCTATATGTCGAGGAGGTATATCCCGCAAAAGCGAAGTTTCAGGAGATAGAGTATGCAAAATACACCGTTTGCGGAGATGAAAGCTTTGCAGATGTGGCATGCGGTGTGTTTGACTCGGAACACCTGACCGTTGAAAAGAAAGGAAAAAGCGGAACTGTGTCCACTGACATTCTTCCTCAGATAAAAAGTGTTCAAAGGACAGGTGAAAAGGAGTTTGAATGCGTGCTTTCCGCTTCTGCTTCATCGTATCTCAATCCCATGCTTTTCTGCAAGGCAATAGCAGAAAAAGCCGGAATACAGGACGGCGAGCCGGATGTCAGAATAATACGTACCGGTTGGCAAAAGAAAGATATGAGCGAATTCCGTTAAGTTTTCGCAAAAAATCAGCCTTTCGGAGTTTTGAAAAAGACAATGCGCTCAATTCTCGCGAGAGATTCAAGTGCGTAGCGTCCCGCTTCCGAACCGTCGCTTTCGGTTAAGCGTGCGTGAGCGTGCGAGCGCAGGCTTACAAGAGCCTCGTTGTAGCACTCCGAGTCAACTGAAAGCTTTATAATGAAACTGTTATCTGAAAAAAGCTGCAACGCCTTTTCGGCACCCTCCGGGGTGCCTTTTTCAATTTCTTCCGTTACACGGCGGCATACGCCGTCGCAGTAGAGTGTGGCAGTCAGCGTCAGACCTGTCAGCAATATAAGACAAATCGCCGCAATTATAAAGTTTTTCATATTTATTTACTCCTTGTTAAAATCCGGACTTTTTCTGACCGTCTTCTTTAAGGATCAGGTTTTCGCCGCCGCTGTCGTCAACGGTGTAAAGCAGTATCTGCCCGAATGTTATGTTTCTTTCAGAAAGTTTTCTTGTCACTTCGTCTTCCGTAATTCCTGCCATTTCAAGTCCGAACCGGTTTATCTTTCCGTCAGAAATCACAACATGTGCAAGACCGTTTCTGCCGACGTCTGATTTTGAGAAAACCGAAAGCTCTCCGTTTTCTTCGATGATAGCATATTCAATGTCGGAAATATCGGAAATTCCCTTTATTCTTGCCTCTGAGATAAACTCCTCTATGCCGAGAGGGAGTGAACCGAGTGCCTTTTCACTGAGTTTTCCTTTGCAGATTATAAGCTGAGGCTTTCCGTCGAAAACCTTGCGAAGCTTTTTGTTTTTCGATACAGCAAAGGCGGTGATCATTTCTATGCAAAGTATTGTCAGAACGGGTATAAGCGAAAAGGTGATCGGTATGTCGGTGTCGCCGATCGGAAGCGCCGCAACCTCGGAAAGAACAAGAACGCTTACAAGCTCGGTAATCTGCATCTGACCAATCTGACGCTTTCCGCCTATACGCATCGAAAACATAAGTATAAAGTAAACCAGAAGCGTGCGGACAAAAACAACAAACATACAAAACCTCACAAAAAAAGATGATAATAAGCCGGAAATTTCCGGGAAATCCTCAGAAACTGCGCCGGGAAAGCCCGACCGAAAACACCATCCGTGCTGTAAGACAAAAAATGAGGATAAGAATAATGTGGCAGAAAAGGTAATTTATTATTCGCTCAAAAAAAATTTACAATTTGTCGCCGGCGACTCTTTACTTTTTTTTGTAAATGTGGTATACTAAAGCAGTTATAATTTTTGAAATCTTTCAAGGAGGCAAAAATGGCAAGAAAGAAATTATCTATGGACGGTAATAACGCTGCGGCTCACGTAAGCTATGCATTTACAGAAGTCGCCGGCATTTACCCCATCACCCCTTCCAGCCCTATGGCGGACTACGTCGATCAGTGGGCGGCACAGGGACTTAAAAACATTTTCGGCACAACGGTAAAGGTAACGGAAATGCAGTCTGAAGCGGGAGCGGCGGGAACCGTTCACGGTTCGCTGGCAGCCGGAGCTCTCACAACTACTTATACGGCATCACAGGGACTTCTCCTTATGATCCCGAACATGTACAAAATAGCGGGCGAACTTCTTCCCTGCGTATTCCACGTATCGGCAAGATGTGTGGCAAGCCATGCTCTGAACATATTCGGAGACCATTCCGACGTTTACGCATGCCGTCAGACCGGATTTGCAATGCTCGCTGAAACAAACCCGCAGGAGGTAATGGACCTCGGAGCGGTTGCACACCTTTCCACCATAAAAGGACGTGTTCCTTTCCTTAACTTCTTCGACGGATTCCGTACCTCGCACGAGATCCAGAAGATAGAAGTCTGGGATTTTGAGGACCTTAAAGAAATGACGGATATGGACGCCGTAGCTGCTTTCCGTAAGCATTCACTCAGCCCTGAGCATCCTGCACTCCGCGGATCGGCTGAAAACGGCGATATATTCTTCCAGCACAGAGAAGCCTGCAACAAGTACTACAACGCACTGCCGGCAATTGTTGAAGAGTATATGGACAAGGTCAACGCCAAAATAGGCACAAACTACAAGCTGTTCAACTACTACGGTGCACCGGACGCCGACAGAATCATAGTTGCCATGGGTTCTGTATGTGACGTTGCTGAAGAAGTAATCGATTACCTCTGCGCCGCCGGAGAAAAGGTCGGACTTGTAAAAGTACGTCTTTACAGACCTTTCGTTGCTGAAAAACTGGCTGAAGCCATTCCTGCGACGGTAAAGAAGATAGCCGTTCTTGACAGAACAAAAGAGCCCGGAGCTCTCGGAGAGCCTCTGTACCTCGACGTTGTCACTGCGCTTGCTTCTCTCGGAATAACCGACAAGAAGATAGTCGGCGGAAGATACGGACTCGGTTCAAAGGATACAACGCCTGCGGCGATTTTCGCAGTTTACGAGAATCTTTCAGCTGCAACCCCGAAGAACGGATTCACCATCGGTATAGTCGATGACGTAACCAATACTTCGCTTGAAGAAAAACCGGCACCCGATACCTCGGCAAAGGGAACCATTTCCTGCAAATTCTGGGGACTCGGCGGAGACGGAACGGTCGGAGCCAACAAGAACTCGATAAAGATAATCGGCGACCACACCGACAAATACATTCAGGCATACTTCCAGTATGACTCCAAGAAGACAGGCGGTATCACGATTTCGCACCTGCGTTTCGGAGATCAGCCGATAAAGAGCCCCTACTATATCACAAAGGCGGACTTCGTTGCCTGCCATAACCAGGCTTATCTGCACAAATACGATATGGTAAACGATGTAAAACCGGGCGGAACATTCCTTCTTGACTGTATGTGGAATACCGTTGAAGAGCTCAGTGCTCACCTGCCGGGCAAGGTAAAGAATTACATTGCAAACAACGGAGTAAACTTCTACGTAATCAACGCAACAAGCCTCGCAATGAACAAAATAGGCAACGCAAAAGTTAAGAACACAATACTTCAGTCTGCGTTCTTTGCGCTTGCCAACATCCTTCCCAAGGACGAAGCCATCGAATACATGAAGAAGATGGCATACAAGTCATACATCAAAAAAGGACAGACAATAGTCGACCTTAACTATGCCGCAATCGATGCGGGAGCTGACGCCTTTATGAAGGTTGAAGTTCCGGAAGACTGGAAGACCTGCTCCACCGAGGAAGAAAAGGTTGTCGCAACCGGAGCACGTGCTGATCTTGTAGACTTTGTAAACAAGGTAGTTGAGCCGGTATCGGCCATGAACGGAGACAAGCTTCCTGTTTCGGCATTCGAAAAATATGTTGACGGACAGTTCCCGCAGGGCTCTGCTGCTTACGAAAAACGCGGAGTTGCGGTTATGGTTCCCGAATGGCATGAAGACAAATGTATTCAGTGTAACACCTGTGCGTTTGTATGTCCTCATGCAACAATCCGTCCGTACGCAATGACTGCGGAAGAGGCGGCAAATGCACCGGCAGAGACAAAATTCGCTCCGAAGCCGGTTGTTAAAACCGATTACAAGTTCACAATGGCGGTTTCTCCGCTTGACTGTATGGGATGTACGCTCTGCGTCAAGGCTTGTCCGGTAAACGCAAAGGCTGACAAGAAGTACGCTGAAGAAATGAAAGCGGCAACCGAAGCCAAGGATAAGGCAAAGATGAAAGAAATTGCCAAAGCCGCAGCTGCGGAATACGCACTTTCCATGGCACCCCAGGATACCCAGTCCGCACAGCAGAAAGTATTCGACTATGCGGTTGCAAACGTATCCGAAAAGAAAGAGCTTATCAACACAACCGTAAAGGGCAGCCAGTTCAAACAGCCGCTGCTTGAGTTCTCGGGCTCCTGCGCAGGATGTGCCGAAACCTCTTACGCAAGACTTATAACCCAGCTGTTCGGAGAGAGAATGTACATCTCCAACGCAACCGGATGTTCTTCAATCTGGGGCGGTTCCGCTCCGGCAACTCCGTACACGGTCAACCGTGAAAGCGGAAAAGGTCCGGCATGGGCAAACTCGCTGTTCGAAGACAACGCTGAGCACGGACTCGGAATATACCTCGGACAGAAAGCCATCCGTGAGAGACTCAAAGGCTACATCGAAGAGCTTGCAGCCGGCGAGAAGACACCGGATGACGTAAAAGCGGCAGCAAACGAATACCTCGCAACATACAGCGACGGCAAGACCAACGGAGCGGCAACAAAAGCACTTATCGAAAAAATCGAGGGCGCTGACTGCGAGCTCTGCAAGAAGATAGTTGCCGAAAAAGATTACCTCAGCAAGAAGTCTGTATGGATATTCGGCGGAGACGGATGGGCATACGACATCGGATTCGGCGGACTTGACCACGTACTTGCAAGCGGCGAGGATGTAAACGTAATGGTATTCGATACCGAAGTTTACTCCAACACCGGCGGACAGGCATCCAAAGCGTCCAATATCGGACAGGTTGCGCAGTTCGCTGCGGCAGGAAAGGCTATCGGCAAGAAGAACCTTGCTGAAATAGCAATGTCTTACGGATATGTATATGTCGCTCAAGTTTCCATGGGAGCAGATATGAACCAGCTTCTCAAAGCTCTTACCGAAGCCGAAGCATATCCGGGACCGTCCCTCATCATAGGATACGCACCCTGCGAAATGCACGGCGTAAAGGGCGGAATGCAGAACTGCCAGGTAGAGATGAAGAGAGCGGTTGAGGCCGGATACTGGAATATGTTCCGTTACAACCCGCAGCTTGAAAACAACAAACTCACAATAGACTCCAAAGCTGCAACAGCCGATTACAAGTCGTTCATAACCAGCGAAACCAGATACGCAAGACTTGTCCAGACCTTCCCGGAAAGAGCTGAAAAGCTGTTCGAAAAAGCCGAGGAAACCGCAAAGGCGAGATATGAAAGACTTGTCAAGATGGGCAAGCTTTACGAGTAAGACATCACGGTACGGAGCTGCAGAAACTGCAGTAAGACACACAACTTATAAATTCAGACCCCGGGCTTTGCGTCGGATATAGAATTTCCGATCTCGGAGTTAACGAACTGCGAGAAATATGCTCCGATTCAGAGCTCGGCGGTTTACAGTTAATCAAAAAGACTTTTGATTCTGATTGCCGGAGCCATTCCGGTAAAATGCGGAAAGTTCAGTCACGGCAAAAAACAAAAAAACTGAAGCCGTCTGCAATTGACCTTGGAAAATGCGTGCATTGCCACCTTTAATTGCGGAACTACAAAGGCTTTCGGAAGAGTAAAACCGCTTGACTTGTACTGCCTGCGCAAAAACAGATCTTAATGACTTAATTCATAGCGGCAACCCCGTTTTATGAACAATAACATTAGACTTAATATTCTCTTTTGCCGGCGCAAATGCGCCGGCAAAAGTTTTTTGTTTATATCGGAGAATAAAAAAGCAAAAGCAAAGCGATTATACAGCAAAAGTAATGAATTATTAAAGACTTATTTAATTTTATATGGTATAATAATCACGATATATTATAATTACTCAGAAGGAACGGCAGAATATGTTAAAAGTCGAAAACCTTGTAAAAAAATACGGAGACAAATATGCCGTAAATGACATTTCGTTTACCGTAAAAGACCGTGAGGTCGTGGGATTTCTTGGACCGAACGGAGCCGGTAAAACAACGGTTATGAATATAATAACCGGATACCTTTCGTATACTTCGGGAGCCTGTACGGTGGACGTCTACGAAATACTGGAAAATCCGACCGAAGCAAAAAAACTTATCGGTTACCTGCCGGACGAGCCGCCGCTTTATCCCGAAATGACGGTAAACGAATATCTTAATTTCGTTTACGAGCTCAAAGGCTGTACGCTGAACCGTGACAAGCACATAATGGAAGTCTGCGAAGTCACCAAAATAGTGGATATGCGCCAAAGACTGATAGGAAACCTCTCCAAAGGATATAAGCAGAGAGTCGGAATAGCGCAGGCACTTATAGGAAATCCGAAAATAATAATTCTTGACGAACCGACTGTCGGTCTTGACCCGAAACAGATAATAGAGATAAGAAACCTCGTCCGCAGTCTCGGAAGGGATCATACAGTCATACTCAGTACCCATGTTCTGTCGGAAGTGCAGGCGGTATGCGACCGGATAATAATAATGAACAAGGGAAGAATAGTCGCAGACGAGCGGACCGACAGACTCACGGAGCTGATGAGCGGAACCAGACGTCTGTCGGTAAGAATCAAAGGCAACAAAAAAGAAATTCAGGAAATGCTGACCGGCATAGAAAACGTGACCTACGTGGAAGCATCGAGGGACGTAACTCAGCCGGACGGAATAAACTTCAGGATCGAAAGCAAAGACGGAGCCGACGTAAGGGAAGCGATATTCTTCGCCTGCGCCGAGAGAAAACTGCCGATAACGGCAATGGAAACGGTAACGTCGACGCTTGAGGACGTATTTATGAACGTAACAAGAGAAAACGCAAAGAAGAAGGTGAAAACAAAATGACGGCGATATACAAACGTGAGCTGCGGTCGTTTTTCGTAACGCCGATAGGGTATGTATTTATAGCTATGTTTCTGGCGGTGTCAAGTTTCGCCTTCTGTATGTGTACTCTGCTTGCCGGAATGGAGGCAAGCGTGTCCTCATATTTCACCTTCGAACTGGTGATAATGGCGCTTATGACTCCCATGCTGACAATGAAGTCAATGGCAGAGGAAAGAAAACAGAAAACCGAACAGCTGCTGCTTACCGCCCCGATAACGCTTCCGGGATTTGTAGTGGCGAAGTTTCTGGCGTCCTACACAATGTTTGCGGTAACTTTTCTTGTGACATGCATAAACTTTCCGATAATGTTCGCTTACCTCAGTGACATGAACCTTTACCGGTACAATGCCGTAACGGCACTCGGAGGCTGCATAGCGCTGCTTCTGATCGGAGCAGTGTTCATATCGGTGGGACTGCTTATTTCGTCGCTTACCGAAAACCAGATGGTTGCGGCAATAGGGACGCTGACGGCGCTTGCGGCGCTTCTTGCTGCGGCGATAGCCAATCAGTATATAGGATTTGCGCCGCTCCGCGCATTCCTTTCATGGCTTAGCGTTTATTCCAGATTTTCAAATTTCGCCAAAGGTTATTTTGACATTGCGGCACTCATTTACTATGCGTCCTTTGCGGCTGTATGTATATTCATAACTGTAAGAATATACGAAAAACGCCGTTGGTCCTGAAACGGGGGTAATGAAAAATGGAACAGAACAAGAAGAAATCCCTGTTTTCGGACAGAAAATTCAAATACGGATCGCTGGCACTCGGTCTTACCGTTATTTTCGTTGCGCTGGTGATAGTTTTCAATGCGGTGGTTTACGCCCTTACCTATTCATACGGATGGTATCTTGATCTCACCGGACAGCAGTATTACGGAATAACAGATGCCTCGGAAGAGCTTCTTGACAACGTGCTGACCGAGGACGTACAGATCAAGGTTATATTCTGTCAGGATAAGGACAGAGTGCTTGAGGACAGCGCAGGCTACTATGTGTACAAGTGTGCGGAAAGCTACAAAAAAGCGTATCCGAACAATATCAAGGTGGAATTTCTTGATATAAACGAGCATCCCGAAATAGCGCAGGAGTATATAACTCAGCTTGGAAAATCGATTTATACCTACAATGTCCTTATCGAAACAAACCAGTCGTCAAACGTAAGGGTAGTTGAGTATAACGACTTCTTCACATTCGACAGCGAAACCCAGAGCGTGTACGCTTTCAACGGCGAAAGAAGATTCACCTCTTACATCATATCGCTCTGCTCGGAATACCCGATATGCTACTTTACCGAGGGACAGGGAGAGACAATTACCGACGGACAGGGCAACCCCTGTGCACTTTACGATATGATGACCGACGCAGGCTTTGACGTCCGGAAAATTGACCTGTCTTCGCCGGACGCAACACTGGATGACGCCAAAGTGGTTATAATAAACAACCCGGTTTACGACTTTGATATAAATGAGCTTCAGAAACTCGGCAGATTTATGTCGGACAAGGGCGGTAATATGATGGTGTTCATATCGCCTGACAACACAAAGGGACTGACTCAGCTGAGAAACTGGCTCCTTGAATGGGGCATAGAGCTTCAGGAGGGAGTTGTAAAGGATACATCTCATTCGCTCACTCCCGACGGACTGAGCGTAGTTGGAGACTATCCGACGGAAGGCTTTGCGGCTTCACTTCACTCACATTTGAGAAAACTTGATTCGCAGCCGAAAACGGTGGTAAAAAATGCGCTTTCCATAACGTGTCCCTGGGATAACTGGGCAAACGGTGACAGGTCGGTAGGAAGCGTTCTGTACAGTTACGGTACGGCAAGCCTCGGAGACCTGAAAAACAAACAGATGTGTATAGCGGCACTTGTCCGGAGTACAAAATTCGATACCCCGACAGAGTCTCAGCTCGATTCGTATATGTTCGTTTCGTCTGCCGGTTATGTCGATGAGGAATACCTCAATTCAAACGCATACGGAAATAAGGACATACTTTATATGCTGGCAGTTCAGATGGGTAAAGAGCTGGTCCCGCTCGGAATAGAGTTCAAAGTGTTCGCAAGCGAAGAGCTCAGTATTACTACAGCGGCGGCTTATACCTGGACAATAGTTCTTACCGCAGTGTTGCCGATAACGGTTCTGACGGTCGGCGGAATAATCTGCTATCGCAGAAAGAGAAGATAAAACAGGAAAATGCCGTAAAACAGCTGTTAAAAATTTAATGACTGCGGCAGGGACAGCAATTTTGGGTAGTCGGCAAGGTTAATTTAAACAGAAAAAACCGGAAGGAAGCAAAAATGCAGGAAAAAGAGGAAAAAGATCTCGAAGGGCAGGATTACCGGCCTGACACCCTGACAATAGAAGAAAAGACGGAAGACGGAGCAGGTGAAAAACCGAAAAAGAAAAAAGCGGGTATGGTAAAGAAGCAGAAAATAATGCTGATTTCGTTCGCTTGCAGTGCAGTTGTACTGACTCTGCTGTATTTTCTGGTGTTTTTACCGATATTCAAAGAGAGAACAGCGGATGAGCCCGAGGTCATAGAAGAACTGATCGATGGGGAAGTGAGAGATGAGGACGGAAAGTCAATACTTATGTTCCCTCACATCGAAAAGAAAAACGTTAAGTCGATAAAGGTCGTCAATATTTACGGTGAGTATAACTGCGTGCGTGACGGGGACAGCAGCGAGGTGTTCTATATAAAAGAGCATCCGCAGTCGCCGCTTGATGCGGAGCTTTTCACTCAGCTGGTTGTTGATGCCGGATATTCAGTTATCACAAGAAGAATAACTACCGACTGTACGGATTTTTCAGTCTACGGTCTCAGCGAACAGGATAACCCGGCGTGTATAACAGTCACCGCAACAGACGGAAGCGAGTACACCTATTATATCGGCGATCTGATTCCGAGCAATGGAGGATATTACTGCCGTTATAAAGACAGAAATGCAGTTTACGTTATCCCTTCGTCGGTGGATTCCACGCTTTTGTCATCAGCGGAAAGCCTGATAACTCCGGTGCTGGGATTTACCCTTTCGCAGGATGAAGCAATGAAAATCGATGAACTGATGGTTCAGAAAAACGGCCAGCCTTTCATTTCTCTGAAATATAAAGGCAGTGTAAGCAACGAAATAGTACAGAGTTCATATGAACTGCTGTATCCGGCGGCATATGTGGTTAATGACGAGAACGTATCTTCGGTAATGCTGACCACGCTTGCAACGATAGAGGGATATTCGGTAGTTGCGGCGGGAGACGGAACTCCGGAGGGACTTCTTTACAAGAATGAAAAGCTTATGGCGGAGTACGGATTTTACGATCCGAGTAACAATCCGTTTGAAGTGTATTACAGAAGTGGTGATAACGAAACACTGATTCTGTTTACCGATTCCGGTTCGGACGCTTATTATTTCGCATACTCATATATTTATGATACAATTGTGCTGATTGAAAAGGAAACGGTACCGTTCCTTGAATGGACGCTTCTCGATTATATAAGCAACAACATTTTTCAGGAATATATAAAGGACGTTTCTTCCATTGAGATAAGCGGAAAACTTGATTACAAACAGGAAATACATGACGTAAGTGAAAAATTTTTCTACGGCTGGGACGATGATGGCATTCTGAAATGCAAAGCGGAGTCCACAGGTTATACAGTAACCGGCAACACGGTATCAAAAAATCCGATACAGGCATTGTATCAGACTGCGCTGCGCCTGAAAATACAGGGGTACGCAAGCGAAGAAAACTTTGATATGTCAAACGCAACCGAGTACGCAAGGATGAAAATAACTTTTGCGGACGGCAAGGATAGGACGTATACATTCTACCGTTTCGGAGGTTACTGCTACTTCCGGATTGACGGAGAAGGAGATTTTTATACAACGCTCACACAGGTCAATAAGCTTCTTACCGATGCAGTCAGAGCTGCAAACGGTGCGACAGTCACACCGACCGACGAATATTCGGATCTGCCGGAGATTTATCTTCCGAAACAATAAGGCATATAGAATAATTTTTTCAGTTTGAACTTCTATGTAAGTTTATTCTTTAAGCGGATTTTACCTGAAAATCCGGAAGTCAGTCTGATTTTGAAAATCTGTTTCAGCCGTAATTTCGGCGAGAGGTTGATATGATAAAAATTAAAAAGATAACATCGGTTTTTCTGCTTATCCTTGCCACGGCGATAGTTTTGTGCGGATGCAGTGCAAAAGGAGGCTTTTCCGTAAATAAGAAAACCGTTTGTACGGTAGGCGGCAGTTATAAAGTGACAATGGATGAGTACAAATACTTTTTCTACACTCACATGCAGGATCTTTCGATATCCGGAGATGATGACTTTTCTTCCGGAGAAGGGTTTGAAAAGGTAAAAGGATATACTGAGTCGTCGCTGAAACGTAAAACGGTTATAATGACTTTGGTTGATAAATACGGCATAGAGCTTACAGACGAAGACAGGGTCAAAATCAACGATTATGTCGAGTCACAGATCGAGGAGCAGGGAGGCGAGGACGCTTACCGTGACTGGCTTCTTGACAACCGGCTTACCGGAGATATATTCAGAAGTCAGGTGGAGCTTACCTTCTTTTATGACGTTTACCTTCGCGATCTTCTCTCTACCGGAATTGATAACATTGTAGTAATGACTCCGGATGCGATTTATGAGGATGTCAAAAACAATTTTTACAGATACTCGCAGATATTTTTAAGACTTGATCCCGGCGAAAATTCCCTTGACCTTGAAGCGGATATAAAAGAGGCTTATGAAAAGCTTGAGTCCGGAGTAAGCTTTGAAAAGGTTGCGGAAGAATATTCCGAATGGAATATAAGTGCCGAAAAAGGTACCTATGCGGCAAAGGGTGAGAAGGATATGCTTCTTGAAGAAACGGTTTTGTCGCTTGAAAGCGGAAAGTACAGTGAGGTAGTTGCAAGTACCGAAGGATATCATATTTTCCTGCGAATGGACATAGACGACGGTTATGTAAGAGAAAATCTCGAGCTGTTTGAAGATCAGTCGTTTGCCCGCAGATATCTTGAATATATTTCAGCTGAAAGTGAAAAGCTTGCCGTTGAATATACCGATTACTATAACAGCAAAGTTGATTATTATGCGCTCACCTGCCGTGAGGAGCTTTGATGTCTGACTGAAAAACTGATAAATTTTCAGCTTATTACCTTCTCGGATTAACTTTTCTGAAAATCAAAATTCCGTATTTGTTCCACATTCAAAGCAGTGACATCATACGGTGATATTACAGCTCAGTAAGATCATCAATTATTTAAAAACATTATAAAAAGATCGGTTTGCCGGAAACGGCAAACCGATTTGTTTTAAATTAAATTGTTTATTTTAAATGTTAAGGGTTGATGTCAGGTTTTGCGGAGTCCGTCTTTTTTCCGGGGGCAACTGAGGTAATCAGCTGACTCAGGTCAATTCCGGTAGATTCCTTAATACCTTCCATTATCTGATTTGCACTGCTCATAACGTCTTTTACAAGCTTTGAAGAATTTCCGTCTCCGTACATAATGATCTTTTCAGTCTGCGAAAGCGGCATAGCGGCGTTGCGTACAACATCCGGCAAAGCTTTAAGGTACATTTCAAGCACAGATGCCTCGCCCATTTTCTTCTGAGCTTCCGCTTTCTTTTCGATGGCTTCCGCCTCGGCAAGACCTTTTGCGCGTATACCTTCCGCTTCCTGTTCCATTTCAAAACGTACAGCTTCCGCCTGAGCTTTTTTAGCCTCGGCAATCTGAATGGCTTCGAATTTCTGAGCTTCGGCTTCCTTCTGGCGCTTGATAAGCATGGCTTCCGCCTCTTTTTCCGTCTGATACTTCATAGCGTCCGCCTGTTTTCTTATTTCAGCGTCGAGTTTCTTTTCCTTGATGGCAATTTCTTTTTCTGCAATTTCGGCTTCCTTTTCACGTCTGGCAATGTCAGCGTTCGCACGGGTTATCTCAATTGTCTTACGCTGATTTTCCTGCTGAATGCTGTAAGCGGCGTCTGCCTCTGCCTTTTTGGTGTCGGCTCTGACCTGCATTTCCGCCTTCTGAACGGCAAGCTCTGTATCCTGCAAGGCGATTTGCTGTTCCGCCTGAACACGGATTGCGTTTGCTTCCTCTTCGGCTTTGGCAGTTGCAATAGCAATGTCTCTCTGTGCGTTGGCTTTTGCGATCTGAGCGGTTTTTCTTATCTGTTCAACGTTGTCGATACCCATGTTTTCAATGGTTCCGTTACCGTCTTTGAAGTTCTGAATATTGAAGTTAACCACTTCTATACCCAGTTTTTCCATATCGGGAAGTACGTTTTCAGTTATTTTTCTGGCGACTCCCTGTCTGTCCTGAACCATTTCCTTAAGACCGACCGCACCGACTATTTCACGCATATTACCTTCAAGAACCTGCGTTACAAGGAAAATCATTTCCTCGCGGCGCATGCCGAGAAGCGATTCCGCAGCTCTTTCAAGAAGCTGGGGATCGGATGATATTTTGATGTTTGCGACTCCGTCAACAGTTACGTTGATGAATTCGCTTGTAGGTACGGCTTCGGACGTTTTTACGTCAACCTGCATGACTCTGAGTGAAAGTTTGTCTACTCGGGTAAAGAACGGGACACGCCAACCTGCTTTACCGATAAGCACCCTTCTTTTACCGAGACCGGAGATGATATAAGCTGTGTCGGGCGGCGATTTCATGTAACCTATGATGGCGATAATGATCAGAAGTACGCCTACGACGATTCCCGCAATAATTGGTATCATATGTATTTCCTCCTTTGATTCGGGCAATGCCCGTATGATTTTTAATATATTTTTCAGTATGGCGGTATATGCTTTGTTTGCAAACATCGGATAAGGGAAAGGCTGAAAACGGAAAACGCTCGTTATCAAAAAAAGACTTTACAGCGGAAAAACTCCGCTATAAAGTCTTGATCGATTCGAAGTGAATCTGTCTGCCCCAGACCTTTCGGTCGTGTTGTTGGGGTGACCCCATTGCTACGTTTATCCGCAATGTAACTACTCCCTTTGTGACTATATGTTATCATAACTTCGGGGGTTTGTCAAGATGATTTCAGGTCAAAAAATAACATTCAGATGTAAATAATCGATATTATTAACAAATTATGACGTTTTTCGACGTATTTGAGTGCGGATTCGGTAACTTTTGATACTAATTTACTTTGAGGTCAGAAAGCAATTTATTATTTTTTAGCCTTGTCGGCTTCTGCGGCATTACGGGTTGCACTTTCACGGTCTTTTTTCATTTCTTCGACAGTTTTGGTATGAAGTCTTGCCGCACCCTGATATCCTTCACGAGTCTGTATGTACGTTCCGTCTTTTTTCGAATCGTCAATACGTTTTTTTGCCAAAGCAATTTCATCCGCGTACTGCGGCAGCCACTTTTCCTCGGCAATCAGCATTTCGTCCGCCATCTGCCGGATTTCCGGCGGAGTAAGAAGTGCTCCTGTCAGCGGATCCGGCATCATCGCCTGTTTCAGCAGGCTGCTGTCTCCGCGGTAAGCGGCTTCCACAGCAAGTCTCTGAACGCTTATATTTGACATACAGCAGGCAGCCGGACCGAGCGGAAGCTCTCCGACAGTCGGAACGCTTATGCCGTTTGCGTCGACATAGCATGGCACTTCTACAATGCAGTCGGCAGGCAGATTTCTTATTGCAGAATTATTGACACGGTTTCGCCGTGTATCCAAGTGTCAAGCGATATCCGGTTATTTATCTAACGTTCGTTTTTGCGGTACCACGGAACATATTGGTTTTTACGCTGCTGTATTTGTTGCACATCCGGGTGACCATAGCATTCGGATTTGCATAGTTAAGAAAAATACAGCCGGGAGCGGCAACCTGTTCGATGTCTTTGCAGAATTCAAGAGCGGCGTATGCGCTTCTCTGACCGTACATAATTTCACCGGCACAAAGAGTATCTCCCACACACTGGTCAACACCGTAACGCAAAGGAATCTCGATATCTTTTTCAAATGCTTCAAGCATTCCGATCCTGACGGCACTGATAACGAAATTCGCATCACGGAAAGCCTCGCCTCTGTCAGTTGTTTTGAAGATTTTTATGTCAAGTCCGTTTGCATTGATGTCTCTTTGACAAAGGTTATAGACCATGTCGAGATTACGTTCGCTTATGTCGCAGAACGAAACTTCTATGTCGCGAAGTTCAGGAACGGTGAGTATGTCGGACAGCAGTTTTCTTGACGAAAATATTCCGCATTACCTTGAAATCGACTGCGAAAAAGGATGCGGTATAATGAATGTGGAATTCGAGTGCGTGCAAGGTAGTGACGGAGCAGATGTTTCGGTTATTGCCGGAAGGTCACCGCAGGCATTCCGTAAAAATACCGATTTCGGCTTTGACGTGCGTACCGATACTTTTAAAAACCTTGATACTGTCAAATAGTTTCAGAGCGGCTGAATAATATAACGGCGAATGATTTTAATGTAACCGCGGATTTTGATAGTACAAAAAGGCTTCTCGAAACAATAAGGGAAAAGACGGGGGACGAATATTTCCTGATGATGCACGGGGATGTAACCTGGGCAATTCCGGACGGAGATGAGATGACCGAGTTTTCTGTCAGGATGTATGAGGATGAAGAAGGACTTTGCGAAGAGTCGGAAAGAAGACTTGAAAGCTCGGCAGATTTTGCTTCGAAAATAAACTCAGACGGTCAGCTTCTTGATGTGTTTGCGCTCTGCTCCGATTACTGCTTCAATACAAATCCGTTTTTCAGTCCGGAAAAATTCGATACACTTATAGTGCCTTATCTGAAAAAAGAGATTGACATTTACCGCAGTCTTGGGTTTTATACCATTAAACACAGCGACGGAAATATTACCCCGATAATTCGTCAGATAGCCGAATGCCGTCCGGACGCAATCCATTCTCTTGATCCTCAGGGCGGGGTTAAACTGCCGGAAATAAGAAAACTTACCGGAGATTCGATCGCTTTGATAGGTAATGTCAACTGCGGGCTTTTGCAGACAGGAAGCGATGAGGAATGCAGGGCAGACGTAATACGTTCGCTAAGCGAAGGAATGGAGAGAGGCTACGGATACATTTTTTTCGACCTCAAACTGTGCATATACCGGACTCCCTCTCAAAAGATATGAGATGATGAACGAAATCCGGCGTTAAAAATCTGATCAGTCTTTTATATAGAATAAATCGCCGGACTGCTCTTTGATTATTCATTTTCCAAAGAGCATTATTATTTCTTTTTATACACCTCTTAGCTGATATCTTCGGGCATAAGAAATCCTCCTATGGTAGTAGTTTGACTGCACATCATAGGAGGATTTTTCGGTTATTTGTTTTTTAAAAAACATTACAAAAATTCACTGCTTTTTGTGTTCTGTATATTTTTTCAGAAAATACAGGAGATACCGCAAGGCAAGCTGCTTTACTTTTCCGCCGTGCTTTTTAAGTCGCAGTGAATTGTTTTCTGTCACAGTACGGAATAAAGGCTTCATTAAATAACGCAGAGCTTTAATATTTTTGCCTTTGCAAGTTTATTTATAAAACGGTATCTTGAGTCGATAAAAAACAGTCGGGAAATTTATCAGCTGAGAGCTGCCGCTCCGATTATTCCGGCGTCGTTGCCGAGAACAGCAGATTTGAGTTTTGTGCGGTCGTCAGAGTTTCTCGAATAAACTTCTTTTTCTACAAGTGCCGAAAGAGGTTTGATAAGGTTATCTTTTTCGTTGGCAATTCCGCCGCCAAATGCCATAACCGACGGCTGGAATATATTGATAATATTTGCCGTTCCGGTAGCAAGGTAGCTGAGATAAGTGTCAACGACCTCTTTTGCCGCAGCATCTCCCTTTCTCATGCAGTCAAATGCCGTGCGTCCGTTTACCTTTTCGATGTCATGCTCACAGTAATTCCACATTTCGCTGTCGGGACAGGAGTTCATTTTCTCCTTTGTCATTCTGATAATTGCTGTTGCCGAGCTGTACGCTTCCCAGCATCCCTTTCTTCCGCATGTACACTGTACTCCGTCATGAACTATTACCATGTGGCCAAGCTCTCCTCCGGCGAAGTTGAATCCGCTGTAAAGCTTTCCGCCGATTACGATTCCGCCGCCGACTCCGGTGCCGAGTGTAATCATTATGAAATCTTTCTGACCTTTTCCGGCTCCTGCCATTACCTCACCGTAAGCGGCGGCGTCAGCGTCGTTTGCTATAAACACGTTTTTAACAGGGAAAAATTCTTTAAGCTTTTCGGCAATAGGATAGTTAAGGAACGGGAGGTTGTTAGCGTAAATGACAACGCCGTGGTCGCGGTCAGCGGTTCCGGGCGTGGCAATTCCGACGCTTTTGACTTCCTCTGTTGAAATTCCCTGCATATCGCAAAGCGAACGGCAGAGCTGAGCCATATCCTTTACTATCTCGTCGGCATGTCTGTCCGCCTTTGTGTCGACTGAGGATTTTTTTACAATGTTGTAGTTTTCGTCAACAAGTCCGGCGGCGATATTTGTTCCGCCGAGATCGATACCGATAGTGTACATATTAATATCTCCTTTAAGCTGCTTTTAAAAGTATTTTATCATTTATTTATTAACAAATAAAGTGTGTAAAGGCTGTTTATGCGGTTTTACACTGAGTTTTCGTCTGACAGAAAACGTCACTGCAAATATCGGACACAATATATTTTGTGTTCTTGTACATTAAAAATTCAATGAGGCGTTTTTTTGCTTTTTTGTTACAGGTAAGAGAAAGTGCTAATTTTTTAATTTCACAGGGGCATGTTAAGACCGTTTTGACTTTACATAAAAAATTTAAACTTTTCCGGTTTAACCGAACAGTTCCGGCTGTAAAACTCAGCGTATCAGCTTCTGCATCCGGATATCTTTGCCCGGGAAAGAGAGTACCGTGAACTCACCGAGAAGTCTTGAAGTGATTCTGTCGCCGTACCTGTTTTTCAGATCTGACTGGCTGAGGTTTGTGTTTATTATAGTTGAAAGAGCCTTATTTGTACGGGAATTTATAAGATTATAGAATACCGAAACAGAAAACTGATTGGTTTCCTCCGTCCCGAAATCGTCGATTATCAGCAGATCACAGGAGAAAAAACGTTCAGTGTCAGACACCTCATTTGAAACGCCGTAATTTTTACCGAACCTTTCACTGCTGAAAGCCGAAATCAGATTCTGGGAGGTTTCGTAGAGAACATCGTACCCCCTACCGATTACTGCTTTTGCAATTGACGTTGAAAGATGTGTTTTGCCAAGCCCGGTATTCCCGATCATAAGAAGCGAAACGGAAGATGGAAACCCGTCGGCAAAATTTTTGCAACGGGAAAGATTTTCTTCCATAAGAAGTCTGTCGTTTCCGTAATAGTAGTCAAGGGAAAAATTATCAAAATCCTGTTTTTCGAGAAGACAGCCAAGTCCCGAGTGAGCATAGCCGTACAGCACAAGCTCTTTTTTCAGACATTCGCATTTTCCATGCGGAAGATAACCGGTATCCTTACATTTTTCGCAGTGATAGTGCGGGTCGGTGTAGTCTGCGGGCAGCCCCGCCATTTTCAGAAGTTCAGCGCGCTGAGCCATCAGGTTTTCGCTTTCTTTTTGCAGCTTACGGATTGTACTGACCGTTTTGTCCGGATTTTTGTTGTCCGAAAACGCTTCAATTATTTTTCCTGCAATTTCCGGAAAAACTGCGTCAAGCTCCTTAAGCTCAGGGCATTTCCTATATGCGTCCGCCAGACGCTCCCGTGCCTTTGCTTCTGCGTCAAGCCGTCTGTTTGTTATTATGTTTTTTACTGCCTGATAACTTTCGCTTGAAAAAGCCATGACATTTCCTTTCGTTTTTACTTATTTTGTTTGAAAAATTCGGGCTGAGTGTTTTGGTTAAAGTTAAATTATTTCCGGAAGTCCGGAATAAATTTTCAAGGATTAAAGTAATGTTTTTACTGAGATTTTCCGGACGGAATTTTATTATCCGGGACTTTGCATATTCGGTATTTTCCGTAACGCCTTTTTTTGACACTTGGCTGTTTTCAGTATTTTCCGCAATGCCGTGATGTTTTGAGTTTTTTTCATAGTTTACGGGTAGCGCTACATAACTTTTTATTCTGCTTTCTTAACAAGAGCAAATCAGCTTTTCCGGATCAAGCATTATTTTCCCGACATTTTTTGATAGCTTTTTCTCAGTGCGAGACTGAAAAATTCATCAGTGTCGAAGCTGCCGGCAGACTGTTTGCTTTTCGTACGGTGATTTTCACTTTCCTTTGCGGCATCCTCCGGAGTTTTTATTCCGGCTTTGTACCAGTTTTCAAGGATGGTGTTTGCATAACTGAAATTGAATTTTCCGGTACTGTCACAGCACTGATCGTAGGCGGTTTTTATCATATCAAAGTCAAAACCCATTTCGATCCACTGGTTTATGTACTTGTTTTCTTTCGTGGTGAATGCTCTTCCGCCTATTCCGGTAAGGGTTCTCAGCTTACCTGAAAGAGTGTCGTAAAATTCGAGATTTCTGAAATAAGTGTCAAGTGCGGCAAGGTCGGTGATTTCTTTATTTACAAGTCCTACTGCCGCTTTTTCGATGTATCTTACATTACAACCCGGCTTTTTTTCAACATAGTAAGCGAAAAGCGTTATTATATATTCGGCGTCAAGTCCGAGCCAATCGTGCAGACCTATAACCGCAGAGGTTTCCGCAGGGGAAAACAGGTGACCCATCAGCTGCTGACAGGTTTCAAGCATACCGGCGGTTTTTTCTCCTCCGCGGCTGATTATTTCGGCAATTTCGCTTCCGGTATAATTCGGCATTTCTTCTGAGGGCAGTACTTTATTTTTTGTCTCTGTTTTTCCCTTATTTGTCTTTTCGCTGTTATCGGAAGCATGACTGTTCCGGACAGAGGCAGTGTTTGTTTTATTTTCCGTGTCGGACATATTTTCCGAAGATTTGTTTGCACCTTTTTGAGTACCGGCGCCGCCGTTTGGCGTTTTATCCTCGGTTTTTGTCGGATCTGAAACTCCGTCTGCCTGAGCTAAGGTGCCTTTTGCCGTAAACAGACTTCCGTTTATTGTGTTTGAAATTCCGTGTTCACTGTCGGCAGAGCTATTTGATGTTCTCTGCTCACCTTTTTCAGTATTTGCCGAGTCTTTTACCGTTTCTGAATTTCCGTTTTCAGTAAAAGTGTCTGAAATGCCGGCAGTCTGGTTTTCGGGTGAAGTGACAAAGGCAGAATTATATCCTGAAACAGAAATTGTAAGCAGTCCGACGCTTTCCCAGAAGGCAAGAGAACGGTTTACCGATTCCGGATTCATTCCGGTTTTTTCGGAAAGTACCGAGGTACTCAGGTTATCCGGGGAAAGCGAACAGGCAACGAGCAGTGTTTTTATATCGTTCGGAGTTGCGCTCCCGCTTATAATGAAGTCGAAAGCCCTTGCCGGAAGGGTAGATACGGCGTTGCCGTAGTTAATTTTAAAAGAAATGTTTTGCATTTTTTAGTCCTTTCTGCCGGCAAAAAGCGGTAGCTTGTCAGTTTTTGCCGAGTTCAAGGCAAAGAAGCATGAGTAGGTCGGAAATGTGAATATTTTTTACGTTAAGACTGCTGCCCGCAAGCTGACTTTCGGAAAAATTCCAGATCTGTGGATTTTTTTCCGGATTTTCCGTCAGAGTGCTTTTAAGAACCGTTACGAAAGCTTCCGTTTTATCGGGTGTATCGGCGAGAATAACGACGTCCGGTGAATACCGGCGGAAAAACTCCGGAAATTTTTCATAACCGAGAACAGGGCAGTCGGGCGGCAGCTGAGTAAAATACGAGTTTTCGGGTGCTTCCGGATCCTGAAAAACTGCGGAAAGCTTTACGCCTCTTTTCATAAAAACCGGAGTTTCCGAAACAGCCGCCGCCAGAGGCGTATTTCCGACAATGACGGCTTTGTATTTATCCGAAAGCTGTAAAATGGAAGCAATGGTTTTGTATAGAGCCGCAATGCTGTACCCGTAGCTTCTCTGTCCCTGACAGCCGAGGGCTTTTATATCGGTTCTTACCTGTGAGGGGGCAAGTGAAATTTCCGCACCGAGCTCTTCGGAGCTTATCCTTTCCTTACCGCAGCCGTAAAATTTTATCAGGGCACGGAAGTAAAGCGGCAGTCTTCTTGTCAATGCCGGAGAAAGTTTTTCGTCTTTACCGCTTTTCTGCATGTTTATTTTACCTTTTCCAGAGTCTGCATGACGTATTCCGAGAACTGATCGCAGGTAGCGCCTGTGTCTCTGCCGGTTATAACCAGCTTCTTTTCGGTGAACATGCAGATGTCCAGAGCTTTTTCAAGAGCGTCTGCCTTTTCCTGATAACCGATGTGAGAGAGAAGCATAACGGTAGCGCGCAGCATTGAGCAGGGGTCTGCATACATTCCTCTGCCTTCGCTGATCATACGCGGAGCTGATCCGTGAATCGCCTCAAACATAGCGTAGCGGTGACCGATATTTGCCGAACCTGCGGTTCCGACGCCGCCCTGGAATTCTGCGGCTTCATCGGTAATTATATCGCCGTAGAGGTTGGGGAGAACGAAAACCTTGAAGGATGTTCTGCGTTTGGGATCAATAAGTTTTGCGGTTGTGATGTCGATAAACCAGTCGTCGGTTTCGATTTCCGGATAGTTTTTGGCGACTTTCCGGCAGATGTCGAGGAATTTTCCGTCGGTTGCCTTGATTATATTAGCCTTTGTGATAATTGAAACCTTGCCTTTTTTATTCTTTCTTGCGTATTCAAAGGCTGCCTTTGCAATTCTTTCGCTTCCTTCTGTGGTTGTTACGCAGAAATCTACGCTCAGCTCATCTGTAACCGCCACACCCTGTGATCCGACAGCATAGCTTCCTTCGGTGTTTTCACGGAAAAATGCCCAGTCAATACCCTCTTCCGGAACACGTACGGGACGCACGTTGGCGTAGAGGTCAAGGGCTTTACGCATAGCGACGTTTGCACTTTCAATATTCGGCCACGGATCTCCCTTTTTCGGAGTGGTTGTCGGGCCTTTGAGTATTACATTGCATTTTTTCAGTTCTGCCATAACGTCATCGGGAATTGCCTGCATATGGGCAACTCTGTTCTCTATGGTAAGTCCGTCTATTACGTTGAATACTATTTTGCCTTTGGCGATTTCGTCTGCAAGAATGTATTCAAGAACTTTTTTTGCCGAGTCGGTGATGATCGGGCCTATTCCGTCGCCCCCGCAGATACCGATAACTATCTTATCGAGTTTTGAAAAGTCGGTGTCCTCTTTGTCGCTTGTGATTCTTTCGTTTCTTTCAAGCTGGGAGCGGAGTACCGCTTCGAATTTTTCTTTTGCGGCGGCAATTTGTGCTTCGTAGTTGTTCATCTGAGTTTCTCCTTGTATGTTAAGTTTATTTTTTTCTCATTTAACTATGTTTCAGGTTCGGAAAACACTGATTTGATTTACCGTCCCCGGCAATTCCGGTTGACTATATATGCGCAAACAGATAACCGATTTTTTTCCTCGTTTCTTCGTCTGCGTTTATCGCTTTTTTCCATTGTTTTGAAGGGCAGGTTTGTGGAGCTTATGTGAATAATTTTTCAGTCGCCCTTAGATACGTTTAACCGCCGGCAATTGATTGTTTTCACAGAAAAGCGTCTGAGTCCGATAAAATATTTCTTATCAGAAAATGCCTTTGTTATATCTGAACTGAGCGTAAAGGATTATTGCTATTCCAAGCAAAACTCCGCTTAGCAGCAGATAGTCGAAAATATCGGTTTTCAGGACAAATCCGGCAACCCCGGCAATTATCACGCAGACACCTGCTATTAAGCAACCGGCTCCGATACATTTTCCGTATTTTGGGATATCGCTTTCGGAAACTCTCCTGCGGTGAAAGTAGCGGATCGTTGATATATTGCCTCTTATGTTGATGATCCCGACTGTTGCGAGCAAAATCCCGATTATAAGTAAAGAAATCATCTTAAGCATTTTGATTTTTTTCCCTCTCGATACAACTTGATATTAAAATTTGCTGAGTGTGACAGTGTTTTTTGCAAGTTTAAAGGTAATGGCTTCACCAATTCCGTTAAAAATGAAATCGGCGTAAATTATTGCTGTCAAAACTCAAAAAAGCCGACTTTGCTTAGGTGCAAGCTTGAATACCGTTTGTGATTTTTTGTTGTAATGCTTTGAGATGTATGGTATTTGATTATAGCCAAATACTTAACCAAACGTAAACCTTAATTTACGGCGGCTGAAATTCAGAACGGGTGCCGAACAAAATCTGTTCGTTAACTGTATCCTGATTTTTAAGCCATTGCATTCAGGTGTATATCGGCAATGTTTCCGGCGAGGTATTCAAAACAGGCTTGCGCCGCAACCATCGCTCCGTTGTCTCCGCATAGTGAAAGCGGAGGAACGTAAAAACTATATCCGTTTTTCTCTGCCATCTCTGCTATTGAACTGCGCAGGTGTGAGTTTGCCGAAACTCCGCCGGCAAGAACAACGGTGTCAAGGTTTTCGCTTTGCATCGCCTGCAAAAGCTTTTTGCAAACCGATGATGTAAAAGCTTCGGTAAAAGAAGCCGAAATATCCTCGGGTACAACCGGCAGGTTTTTCTGCTTTAAACCGTTTATTGTGTTAAGTGCGGCGGTTTTCAGTCCGCTGAAAGAAAAATCAAGCGTTTCATCGGCAATCGCGGCGGACGGAAACCTGAAAGCATTTTTGTTTCCTTTTGACGCAAGAGCGTCCATTTCGGCGCCGCAGGGGTAGTAAAGTCCGAGAACCCTTCCGATTTTGTCAAAAGCTTCGCCGGCGGCATCGTCTCTTGTTCTGCCGATACGTTTGAAATCGGTATAGGAGTCGACTCTGAAAAGCGATGTGTGACCGCCCGAAACAACGAGAGCAACAAACGGCGGCTTAAGCTCCCTGTGACAAAGATAGTTTGCGGCAACGTGAGCCTTAATGTGATTTACCGCCACAAGAGGTTTGCCGGTCGAATAAGCAAGAGCCTTGGCGTAGCTTACGCCGACAAGCAGTGCACCGATAAGACCGGGAGTGCTTGTAACACCGATAACGTCAATGTCCCCGATGCTTTTTCCGGCTTTTTCGAGCGCAGAGCTGACTACGCCGCAAATAGCTTCGGAGTGAGCCCGTCCGGCAATTTCCGGAACGACTCCGCCGTAAAGTCTGTGCACATTTATCTGAGAGGCGACCTCAGAAGAAAGTATCTTTTTTTCTCCGTCGTCAGTAAACTCGCAGACCGAGGCTGCGGTTTCGTCGCAGGAGCTTTCAATACCCAGAACTAACATTTTTATCCTTTCGATTCCTGTTTTGAAAAGCAGGAAAATTATTTCTGTATAGCGACCTTTACTTAAAAGAATGTGAGTTTTTTGCTGTTTTGCCTGCCTTAGGAAAGTAAAAATTATTTCTGTCAGTATGTCTTTTTAGAACAGCAGAAATCTGGTGTTTTTTTCCGCTTTCAGGCAAGAGCATCTATTTTTATTCCTTAACGACTTAGCAGGTCAAGAGACATAAGAACGGCATTTTCAGTCGGGTGTGTGTAGTAATTTTTCCGGATTCCGTCTGTTACAAATCCGTTTTTACGGTACAGAGCGATTGCCGGGTTTCCGGATTCCCTGACTTCAAGGAAAATTTTTTCAAAGCCGGAAAGCACTGCGTAGTCCGTCATATCCCTTATCAGCATATCTGCAAAACCTTTTCTTCTGAAATCGGGGTGAACGGCTATTTTAAGTAGCTCAAAGTCCGGAAAAGCCGCGCTTTCGGCAACGGCATATCCCACCGTTTTTCCGCTTGCGGTTACAACTCTGAAATATCCCTCAGACTCTGAAAAACGGCGGATTACCGATTCCGACCATGGTTCTGTAAAACAGAGCTTTTCAATTTCAGAAACCGACTGAATGTCTTCCGATAAGACCTGTCTTATTTCCGCACAGCTCATAGCGGGAACATTTCCTTTAAACATGAGATTATCTTAGACAGACACTCTTTATAAACTTCCTCACCGCACATAAACGGATCGGGAATATCCTCGCTCATTACGGAAATTTTTTCAGCTTCTGTCGGAAAAGAGTAAATCAGGGCGAGCATATGTTTTTTGCTGATAGCGATGACCTTGTCGCAGCGTTCCAGCATTTCGGGGTTTACGGTAGTTGCCTTATGGCAGATGTAGTTGTTTTCTTCCGAGCTTTCAATGCCTGCGCTCTGCAAAGCTCTGACGGCAAACTGCGAAATCGGATCTCCCTCGCAGGCGGCAAGACCTGCGGAAAAAGCCCGATACCTGCCTTTTCCCAAAAAGTTCAGAGCCGCCGCCGCCATAGGACTGCGGCAGGTGTTTCCCGTGCAGACAAAACAGACGGTTATCGGCTTTTCGCTTCCGGCTTTTATCGGCTCGGCTTCACTTATGCTGACAGAGCCGTCTTTTTCGGTTTTTGTTAAAAAATCATCGCATTTTTCACGACATATAGTACAGCTGTCCATTTTTTCCTTTCCCGGTGCCGTCGATATAGGACGTCTCCCGATATCTGAGCTGAAGTTGTTTATTTGTGCGTAACTTCAATTTCAGAATATGAACGTTAAAATTCTTGTTTTCAGTTAAAAATACCACTCATTTCATCGCCTATATTGACGCACCGTGAGGTAACCCGGTCGTAAAAATACCTTTCGCCGTCTTTGGTTTCGAAGTATCTGATGTTATACTGAAGAAAAGGGTATTTTCCGCTTGCAAAATAAATACTGAGAACCGAGTCGTTATCGATATTTGACGGATAGTCGCAGCTTTCGTTTCCGAAAAAGAGGCTGATTGCCTGTTCGGTTTCTTCCTTTGAAAGAGCGTCTACTGCGTACGAGATCATCTCTTCGGCGCAGATAAGAGCCTTTGATGCTTCAAATTCTTCAAGTGTCGGAAGCACAATGCCCTCGGCAATGTAAATGTCAATCACACCGAATTCGTTTTTTGTTCCGATCATTTCCTTAGGATCTCCGAGCACGGTATTTCCGGTGGAGTCCTTGTAGTAAAGCCTGTAATACTCGGTGTCGCCGTATTTTGCGTAAACTTTTTCGGTATAAAGGTCAGCCGTATATGACATTGGAGCAAGACTGTAAGTTATACCGTTTTTTCCGTCGGTAAGAGTTGAACCTTCGGTATCGGAGGTAAGGTGTACCACTCCGAAAAATCTGACAAGGAAAACAGCGAGCAGAATAACTGCAGTAATGGCAAGAACCGCCGCTCCGGCGTACATAAGCGGGGCAAAGTTTTTCTGCTTGGTCTGTTCATCGTATCTATGTATGGGTTTGCTTTTTCTTGACATAAGTGGCCTTTCTTTTTTCAGTAACCCCGTCTTCCGTCAAGACTGTCGTCGTCTTCAAGCCATTCCCTGACGCTTATTACTCTGTATTCGTCCGGGGTGTTGCGGATGACGACTCTTTCGATGCCGGAGTTGATTATCAGTTTTTTGCACATTGCGCAGCTGTTTGTGTCCGGAACCAGCTGCTTTGTTTTGGAGTCGATACAAACCATGTAAAGAGTTGCGCCGAGCATTCTTTCTCTTGATGCGGCGATTATGGCGTTGGCTTCCGAGTGCACCGAACGGCACAGTTCATATCTTTCTCCTCTTGGAATGTTCAGCTTGTCTCTTATGCAGGTGCCGAGATCCGAGCAGTTGCGCCTGCCTCTCGGTGCTCCGTTATAACCGGTTGAGACGATGGTATCATTTTTGACAATAATCGCGCCGAACGATTTTCTGAGGCAGGTGCTTCTCGATGCCACCGTCTGCGCTATATCAAGATAGTAATTGTCCTTGCTTACACGTTCCATCACTTTTACCTCTCTTTCTTTTTTGCACGTGGATTTTTATCCTTTGACAGCGGCTATACTACGGAGAGTTCCGGATTTTCTTCCGTACAGCGGTCTCAGGCAGAAGTTGTCCGTTTTGGTCAGAGTGTGTTTACGAGATTTTTCAGATACTTTCTGAATTCTTCGCCGACTTCCTCGCTTAAGAGTCCCTGTTCAACGTTTGCCGTGAGGAAACCAAGCTTTGAACCCATATCGTAACGCACGCCCTCAAAATCGCAGGCTATCATGGAATGCCTGTTGGCGGTAACTTTCATGGCATCGGTCAGTTGGATTTCACCGCCGGCTCCGGGAGGCGTGTTTTCGAGTATGTCAAATATTTCCGGATTAAGAACCGTTCTGCCGAGTATGGCAAGGTCGGTGATGATCTGTTCTTCCGTCGGCTTTTCGATCATGTCGGTTACCTTATAGATGTTTTCCTCAATGCGGGTTGCGTCGAGAGTACAGTAACGCATTATCTGGGCTTTTGAAACGTGCTTGACTCCGAGGACACCGAGACGGTACTTTGCGTAAAGATCGGTAAGCTGTTTTACAACGGGAGTTTCCGAAAAAATAATATCGTCACCGTACAGAACGGCAAAAGGCTGATCTTCTATAAACGCTTTGGCTTTATAAACAGCATGTCCGAGTCCTTTCGGCTCAAGCTGTCTTATGAAGCTGATGTTTGCTTTTGTACAAACCGAGCGCAGCTGTTTTACAAGAGTGCTTTTTCCTGCGGAAATAAGTTTTTGTTCGTATTCGGGAGAGTAGTCAAAATAATCTTCGATTGCGTTTTTGTTTCTGCCCGTAACTATCAGAATATCGGTTATTCCGCTTGCTGCCGCTTCCTCCACAAGGTACGATATGGCAGGTTTGTCGACAATCGGAAGCATTTCTTTCGGTACCGTCCTTGCAATCGGCAGCATACGTGTGCCGAGACCTGCTGCAGGGATTACCGCTTTAGTGATTATATCCGACATAAATTTCACCTTTCAATAAGTCGTTGTGATGTTAATTGCACTGACGGGTGCCGTCAGTCAAATCTGTTGCCCGTTAAAAAGTTTTCCCTTGTTTTCGGTAAGTCAGTTCCGCTATCCGTTTGAAAATCAGCCCATCAGTTTACTTTTTTACTTTTCGTTTATTCCCAATAACCTTATAAAATAATACTCTTTAATTCTACGCACAATTTTTGAAAAACAAAGTACGGTTGGCAGACTGAAACGGTATAAAATTCCGGTTCTGTGTACTTACTCAAAAAGCAAAAAAGCAAATTTATAACGGTGTCAGTCATAACCCGGATTCTATACGTCTTTTAACAGGCATATAATTTATATTATTATATAACAAAACCGGGTCAACTTCAAGAAGTCAACCCGATATTTCAAAAAAATGTTACATTCGTTTATTCATCCGGACTATTTAAACCGAATTCCCCGTAACTCCTGAAAATAAAAATTCTTGCGTAAAAAAATCTGTTTTGATTTCATAATAACCTGCAATTTTTGCTGATTTGACAACGCCGTACAATTTCCGTGGATTTCATATCGCTTTACAATTTCTGCTGATTTTGTACACCGTACACCTTCCGTGGATTTCACAACTCCTTAAACCCGCTATTAAAGTTTTTATCCCGTGAATAACCGTTTATTTGCGTTTTCAGTCCGTTTTTTCCGGTGAAGGAATGCAGCAGGTAAGCTGTCCGTAATGCAGCTGCGTTACAGGTTATTTAAAAGTGCTCTGAAATCACCGTCTGCGGGAAGATTTTCTGCGAGCGCAACGATTTCAGCCTGCTTGTTTTCCGGCAGACTGCTGAATTTTACCATAGCGGATAAATCCTCGGAAAAAGCCACGCCCAGACCGAGAGGAATACCTACTCCGCAAATATCTGATGGAATGCTGTACATTTTATCGTCCATTGTTCTCACTGCTCCTTTGAAAAAGTGTTAACTACGGTTGCGGGTGCGATCAAAAGACTTTGAAGCCGAGTTTTGAGGACCAATTTGCCTTTTGATACGGAATTTCCCGTTTTATTTTTGTTTGCAACCGTTTTATTATTATCTGCATTTAAACGGTTTTGATTCGTGAATTCGGGCAGAAGCTTCGGTATAGGTCAAAGTTTCCGTTATCTCACTGTTTGTTAAACGTCCCTGATTCTGAATAATCCGAGAACCTGGTAAAAATTATCTTTGCGGAGGAAAAACATGAAAAAAATATTTTTATATTTGCTTTTAGTTGCGGTTTTGACGTTTTACGGGTGCGGTCGAACTGAAAATATCGAGATAACCGAACTTCTTATGCTGATAAGCGAAGAGCAAACCGGAGAAAACGGGAAAGGGGTATTTTACACAAGAAACGCCGACGGTAAAGAAGGGTTTCTGACGCTTGACGAAAACAGTTTCGGAAGATTGTACAGCGGAAGATATGAGCCGCCGGTTTGTATTGACAGAATAGAAGATTATGCAGTAAGACTGCCGGTTGACGACAGCGGTTATGAAATCCATATAATTAAGTGCCTGAACCGCTCTGACAGCGAAGAAATTTCAATGATGCTTCAGTCAAGAACAGAAAAAATTCAGAATCTCGAAATACTTGAATACGCGCCGGAAAATTTTGAAAAGTACTATCGGGGAGCGGTGGTTGTGACGGTGGGCAGATACGCAGTTCTTCTCGCAACACCGGATAATAAACTCGCTGAAAAAACAATAAAAAAATATCTTTGAGGTTTCATAATCACTTTTTCCCGATCCCGGGTGAAGGGTTTAATTTTTACCTTTAATTGTTTTGCGTGTACGGCGTTTCTTTTAGTTTCCGGTGTTACGGGTAATGTGTAAGCATTATATTATGGTTTTAAGAACGTTTTAAGGACTTCAATTATCCGGGTTAAATGCAAGTTTTCTTTTCAGTTCAATACTTTCGGACAAAATGAAAAAAATTCCTCCGATACTGTTAAAAGTAAACTTTTTAAAAATCTGTTAAAGTACTTGAAAACGCATATAAAATGTGGTATAATAAAGAGCAAGACAAGATGCAGAATAAGGTCATACCGGCCGGGGAGCCAGCGGTGCCCTGTAACCTACAATCCGCTAAAGTAGGGGTGGTTTCCGATCCGAGGGCTTACCGAGTACGGCTGCGCTGACGGGGAATGTGTTGACGGATGGGTCTTGTGCAATTGATGGCCTCGAACCATGTCAGGCGGGCGAACCGAGCAGCATTAAGGGGTATGTTCAATGTGCCACGAGGGCGCCTGTCCCGAGCATGAACCTCAGAATGCGCGTGTTTGGTAATGTTCGGAGTGAGGTGTATGACCGTATTGTGCATCTTGTTTTTTTAAGGAAACGGAGGCAAAAGTATGTACAGGGCGCTGTACCGGAAATACAGACCTAAGGATTTTGACAGCGTTTGCGGTCAGGATCACATAACATCCGTGCTGAAATATGAGGTGGCAAACAACCGCACAAGCCATGCATATCTGTTCTGCGGGTCGCGCGGAACGGGAAAAACCACCTGCGCAAAGCTGCTTTCAAAGGCAGTCAACTGTCTTAATCCCGAGGGGGGAAATCCCTGCGGCAGGTGCGAGGCATGTCTTGCGATAGACGGCGAGAGAACAACGGATGTAACCGAAATGGACGCGGCTTCAAACACCGGAGTTGATTACATCAGGGACATAAAGGAAGCGGTTATGTATGCGCCGTCAATGCTGAAAAATAAAGTCTACATAATAGACGAGGTTCATATGCTGACGCAGAGCGCATTCAACGCATTGCTCAAAACTCTTGAAGAACCCCCGGCTAACGTTGTGTTCATTCTCGCCACAACCGAACAGCACAAGATTCCCGCAACCATACTTTCGAGATGTCAGAAGTTTGAGTTCAGAAGAATCACAGCGCCCGTAATTGCGGACAGGCTTGCTTATATTGCCAAAGAAGAAGGTTTTACGCTTGAAAGACCGGCGGCGATGCAGATTGCAAAGCTCGCTCAGGGCGGAATGCGTGATGCAATAAGCCTGCTTGAACTTTGCGCCGGAGAAGGGCGTGAAATAAACACGGCGACGGTGAGAGAGATAACCGGAAGCACAGGCAGAGAACAGGCTGAGGAAGTAGCTGCGGCGGTTCTTGAAAAGGATACAGACCGGCTGTTTGAAACTGTCGAAAGACTTGTGGCGTCCTCAAAGGAAATAGGTGTTTTCTGGCAGGAGCTGATAGGTTTTTACCGTGATCTTCTTGTCGTAAAGAGCGCAAAGCGTCCGGAAAACTACCTTGATGTTACCGAAGAGGAAATGAAAGTCCTGAAAGAAACGGCTGAAAAATACAAACAGCACACCTTGCTCAGACACTGCGCACTTCTTGAGGAAACATACGGCGCTATGCAGCGTCCGGGTGCCGTCAAGCGGCTTTGTGCCGAAATGACGTTTCTGAAAATGTGCGATGAAAAGCTCGACGTTTATCCGGCAGGACTTGCGGCGAGAGTATCCGGGCTTGAAGAAAAACTTGCGCTTCTGACGGAGAGCGGAGGCGTAATTCCGGCTTTGGCTGATGTCTCAGCCTCTGAGCAGGCAAAACCCATAATGTATAAAAAGTCGGTTTTACCGGAAACGACAGCTGCTGCGGAAGCGAGTGAGCCATCCGGAAAAGCAGCAAAACCCGAGATAAAAACTCAGCGAAGTTCCGCAAAACCTGTATCGTGGTGGGCGGAAGCAGTAAGCCGTGTGGCGGAATCCACCCCATCGGTAGCGCCGTTTATGAAAATGTCACAGGCTTTCGAAAATGAGGGCGGACTGCTGATAAGAGTTCGGGGCGCAATGGCGATCGAACTTCTGGATACCCGGGAATTCCGTAAAAAGTTAAGCGAAAGCGCGTATTTCTGTTCGGGAAAAAGGTATGCGCCGGAAAGTCTGCGGTTTACTGAGGCGGATATGCCCAAGGAGCAAACAAATCCCATTGACGAGCTCTGAAAGATCCGTGCAGAGTAAGTAAAACGCTAAGCAGAATTAAAATAGTTTGATGGCTGCGGAATAAGGTTTCAGATAACATCTGATCAGCTCTGTTTTTGTAAATATTGTAAACAATTAAAATAATATAATTTCTGAACATCGAAAGGAAAAACGATATGAAAGCAAGATTGCCGAAGGAATACACTCAGGGAGCCCAGGGAATGCAGGGAATGATCAAGCAGGCTCAGAAAATGCAGGAGGAAGTTGCCCGCAAGCAGGAGGAGCTTGAGCAGAAGGAATACAAAATCAACGCCGGAGGAGGAGCGGTATCTGTTACCATCAACGGAAAAAAAGAGATAACAGAACTGATAATCAAACCCGAAATCGTCGATCCGGATGATATTGAAACCATGACGGACGTAATTATTGCAGGTGTAAACGAAGCTATAAAGACGGTAGAAAACGACGCAAACAGCGAAATGGCTAAAATAACCGGCGGCATGGGTTCGATGATGCCGGGACTTTTCTGATATGAGCGAATTTATAGCGCCGCTTGAAATGATGATAGAAGCATTCAGGCGGCTTCCGGGCGTCGGCAGAAAAAGTGCCGAGCGTATGGCGTTCGGGGTGCTTGACATGACACCGGAGGAAACCGAAAAATTCACCGAGGCCATACTCGGAGCAAAGCATACGATAAAACAGTGCAGGATCTGCGGCAATATAACAGCTTCTGATATCTGCCCGATATGCTCAGACTCCAAAAGAAACAGTAAGCTCATCTGCGTTGTCGAGGATTCAAAAGCGGTAATTTCTTTTGAGAAGATAAAAGAATACGGCGGAGTATATCATGTCCTCGGAGGAGTGATATCGCCGAGAAGCGGAAAGGGACCTGCCGATCTGAATCTGGCTACGCTTCCGGAGCGGATAAAAGAGAGCGGCGCGGAGGAAGTGATGATCGCCACCAACGCAACCGTGGAGGGTGAGACTACGGCAATGTACGTCAGCCGTCTGATAAAACCGACCGGAGTTAAAATCACCCGTCTTGCGTATGGCATTCCTGTCGGAGCGGACATAGAATATGCCGATAAACTCACGCTTATAAGAGCGATTGAAGGCAGACGGGAATTCTGAAATTCCGTTTTCGGGTGAGCTCGATATGAATTTCAGACGTTGATACTGAAAAATTGCGGCGGACGGGTACGGTCAATTGCAAAAGAAAAGGGAAAATTCAAGGAGCAAAACAAATGCTGGACAATGACAGTCTGACAAAAAGATACACTGAGATAAAAAGAAAACTGTTTGACAAGGCGTACGGACACCTTAATTCAAAGCAGAGAGAAGCGGTTTTTACAGTAAACGGACCGCTTTTGGTACTTGCAGGAGCCGGAAGCGGAAAAACAACGGTTCTTGTAAACAGAATTGAATATATGCTTCGGTACGGCAACACATATTTTTCGGAAAAAATACCGCTTGATATCGACGAGGAGAAGATTTCCGAGCTTGAAAAGGCGCAGTCGCTTTCTCCGCAGGAAATCAAATCGGTGCTGGACGGAGTAAAAACATCTGTGATAAAACCGTATAATGTGCTCAGCCTTACCTTTACCAACAAGGCGGCAGGAGAGATGAAAGAGCGTCTTGTAAAAGCGCTGGGAAGCGACGGAGCAGAAGGCCTGTGGGCGGGAACATTCCATTCGGTGTGCCTGCGGATACTGCGGAGATTTACCGAGCAGACGGGGTATTCCGAGGGCTTTACAATTTATGATACGGATGACCAGAAAAAGCTTATGCTTTCGGTAATCAAGGACGCCGGAGCAGACGAAAAAATGTTCACACCGAGGGCAGCAATCGACTTTGTAAGCGCCTGCAAAAATGAGCTTATAAGTCCGGATGAAGCCAAACAAAAGGCGGCTGAATTCCGTGAGGAAAAGCTTGCATCCTTCTACAAGGAATACCAGAAACGACTTAAAACGGCAAACGCCATGGATTTTGACGACATAATAGTCCGGACGGTCGAGCTTATCGGAAAAAATGAGGAAATAAGAGATTACCTTCAAGGTAAATTCAGATATATCTGCGTAGACGAGTATCAGGACACAAACCATGCTCAGTTCGTGCTTGTCACACTTCTTGCGGAAAAGTACGGAAATCTCATGGTCGTGGGAGATGACGATCAGAGCATCTACGGATTCCGCGGTGCAGACATAAAGAACATTCTCAGCTTCGACAAGAGCATGGAGGGAGCAAAGGTCGTTAAGCTTGAACAGAACTACCGTTCGACATCAAGCATTCTCGACTGCGCAAATGCAATAATCAAAAACAATACCGGCAGACACGATAAAAAACTCTGGACGGAAAACGGAGAAGGCGAAAAAATAAGTCTGAAGCTTCTCGGAAACCAGAGCGAGGAAGCTGACTATATTGCCGGCAAGATAATGGAGCTAAGGGAAAAGGAAAACAGAAAGCTCAGCGATTTTGCGGTTCTTTACAGGATAAACGCGCTTTCAAACACACTTGAAGGAGCGTTTGCCAGAAGAGGAATACCGTACAGGGTGCTCGGCGGTCAGCGATTCTATGAGCGTAAGGAAATCAAGGACATTCTTGCCTACCTCTGCGTAATAAACAATCCGCAGGACAATATAAGGCTGATGCGGATAATAAACGAGCCGAAACGCAAGATAGGAGACGCAACGGTCGATGCGGTCAAAACTCTTGCCGAGCATTACGGAAAGTCAATGTTCGAGATAATGGAAAATGCTGAACAGTACACGGCGATTTCCAAATCGGCTGCCAAGCTGAAAGACTTCACAAGAATGATACTGGGACTCAGGGAAATTGCGTCGGGAGATACTGTTGATGTTCTTATTGATAAGGTTCTGGATTTCAGCGGTTACCGTGCAATGATTGAAGCGCTGGACAGAGAGGACGGCAGGAACCGTGTCGAGAACATAGGAGAACTTATTTCAAACGCAGTGCTTTTCATGCAGAGCAGAGAAGAGGCGACGCTTTCGGATTTTCTTGAAGAGGTAACGCTTGTTGCAGACATAGACAACTATGACCCGGATGCCGAAGCGGTAGTGCTGATGACTGTTCACAGTGCAAAGGGACTTGAATTTCCCGTTGTTTTTCTGCCGGCGATGGAGGACGATATATTCCCGTCAGGCAAATCGGTATACAGCAGTGAGGAAATGGAAGAGGAAAGGCGGCTTGCATACGTTGCTGTCACAAGGGCGAAGGAAAAGCTGTTCATTACTCATGTAAGGGAAAGACTTCTTTACGGTAAAACTTCATATTACAGGATGTCGCAGTTTGTCAAGGAGATACCGGATGAACTTCTGAGTGAAAGCAAAAACGGCGAGCAACAACGAAAATTCCCTGCCGGAGCTTTCGGAGCGGTAAGGCATCCTTCAAAGCCTAAGGCTGAAATTTCGGGAGAATTCAGTATCGGCGCAAGCCTTGCTCAGAAAACCGTATCGGGCGCCGAGAGGTTTTCGGCAGGAGACAGAGTGCAGCACGGCGTTTTCGGAAGCGGAACTGTGCTTACAGTTACTCCGGCGGGAAGCGACGCCGTTTACGAGATTGCGTTTGACAATGCCGGAATGAAAAAAATGATGGCAAATTACGCAAAGCTGAAACGTATCTGAACAATAGTATTTGAGCGGTACAGAAACTTCAATCTAATCTGCTCACAAAACTGCGTAAGACAGCTTGAATGATAAATAACGGTAATTACGCAAAGCTGAAACGTATCTGAACAATAGTATTTGAGCGGTACAGAAACTTCAATCTAATCTGCTCACAAAACTGCGTTTAACAATGCCGTAATAAAAATAATGATGGATAGTTTCGCAAGCCGAAACATATTTGGAAGCTGAGTTAGCGAAAGACCGCACCCGTAAAACAGGAAAATATAACCGTGCATCAATTTGCAAAAGGCAAAAGGGGGAAAAACGATGGTTAATTTCATAAGGGACAGAGAATACAGCGTTCTCGGAATAGGAGAGGTAATGCTCAGGCTTTCCCCGGAGGGAAAGGAGAGAATATCTCACTGCGAAACCTTTGAGAAAAAAGCCGGCGGAAGCGAGCTTAATGTTGTCTCGGGAATTTCAATGCTTGGTCCGAGAACCGGAATAATAACCAAGCTCCCGGACAACGAAATAGGTAAATTTGTAAAACACAAGATAAGGTATGCCGGAACCAGTGACGATTACATTACTTACGACACAAGTGAAAATAAAAGACTCGGTGTCTACTACTACGAAAGCGGAGCTTACCCCAGAAAATCTGTAGTGTCCTACGACAGGGCAGGCTCATCGTTTACTACGTTCAGCCTTTCCGAGCTTCCGGCTGACGTATACTCAAAAGCAAGCGTTTTCCACACAAGCGGAATAACACTCGGACTTTGCGAAAATATCCGCACCGGTGTTACCGAAATGATGAGAAGATTCAAAAACACGGGTACGGTGATATCCTTTGACGTTAACTACCGTGCCGCTCTTTGGAGCGAAGCGGAAGCAAAGCAAGCGATTGAAAAGATTCTGCCGTATGTCGATCTTCTTTTCATATCGGAGGAAACACTGCGGAAAATGTTCGGCATGAAAGGAACTCTCGACGAGATTCATCGCGAGTTTTACAGGCAAAACAGCGGACTTAAAATGATATTCAGTACTAAACGGCGTGTGATATCACCGCAGAAGCACAGCTTTACGTCGCTTGTCTACGACTGTGCGGAAGACAGACATTACTGTGAGCCGGAATATGAAAACATAGACGTAGTGGACAGGATAGGATCAGGAGATGCGTACGTTGCCGGTGCACTGTACGGACTGCTGACATACAATTCGGCAGAAAAAGCCGCTGAATACGGTGATGCGATGGCTGCGCTGAAAAATACGGTGCTCGGCGATATGACAGTGTGCGATCTCGGCGATATCGACAGGATTATAGCTGATCATAAGTCAAACGGCGACACTGCGGAAATGGTCAGATGATATTTTCGGCAGCATTACCGAACTGACTTCCTGAAACGGGCAGTCAATTAAATTTCAGAGAAAAATCAGCTACTATAAAAAAAGAGTTTTGCTACTATAAAAAAAGAGTTTTCTATTGACAAAATAAAATTAAGGTGATATATTAAATGAGAAATGTTTTCCGGCGTCGGGAAATGTCTTCGTAAGTATTTGCAACTGAAAGGGAAAGTTATGAAAAAGAAGGTTACGGTCATAGGATACGGCGGACAGGGAGGCTGGCATGCAGCTCATGCGCTTGAAAGCGATGTTGTGTCACTGCTTGGAATCTATGATATAGACGATGCGAAAATCAAACTTGCGCAGAGCAGGGGAATAAAAACATACGAAAGCCTTGATGCGGCTCTTGCCGATCCGGAATGCGATATTGTTGTGGTTGCCACGCCTAACGACGTACATAAGGAAATAGTCGTAAAGGCTCTGAATGCGGGCAAAAACGTAATATGCGAGAAGCCTGTTGAAATGACAGTAAAGGCTTTTGATGAAATGATAGATGCCGCAAAAAAGAGCGGAAAGGTTTTCAGTGTTCACCAGAACCGCAGGTGGGACGTTGACTATCTTGCAATGAAAGACGTGATAGCAAGCGGCGAGATCGGCGACGTCATCAGAATTGAATCAAGAATACACGGTTCGCGCGGCATACCTTCCGACTGGAGATGCCATAAGCCTCAGGGCGGCGGAATGATACTTGACTGGGGAGTTCATCTTATCGATCAGATGTTGATGCTTATTCCCGATAAGATAGTCAAGGTGCAGTGCGATGTAACAAACATTACAACCGACGAGGTTGATGACGGATTCCGTCTGAATCTCTATTTTGAAGGCGGAAAAACCGCTTATGTCGAAGTCGGAACTTTCAATTTTCTGCCACTTCCGAGATTCTATATGCTCTGCAAGGGAGGCTCGGCGAAGATAGAAGACTGGCGTAAGAACTGTGAAGTTGCGAAATGTCTTGCATGGCATGAAAGCGATGTAGTCCCGGTTCAGACTGCGGCGGGAATAACCAAGACAATGGCTCCGAGAGACGAAATAACGCTGAAAGTTTATGAAAAAGACAGACCGAAATCTGACGTACACGACTTTTACCGTAACTTTGTAAAAGCGATAGACGGAAAAGAAGAGCAGCTGATAAAACTCAGCGAGAGCCGCAGAGTGATGGCGGTTATGGAGGCTTGCTTCAAGTCGGCTGAACTCGGAGTTGCGATCGATTTTGAATACGATCGGTGAATTTTCCTGAAAAACGGGCATTGACTTTTGATTAAAGCGGAACTTTTTTATCTGAAAAACCTGAATTATCACATGAAAACAAAGTCCGTTTTAAGCTCATATATCAATTAAACCGGACTTTAACGTCCGGTTTTTTGTTTTATATGAAAGCTTTAAATGGTGTAAATTATAACAAAATACAGCTGGTTTTCGGTTGTTTTTAACAAAAATACTGCAATTATGTAAAATATATAGCCCGTGATCAAGTGTCGGTTCATGTTTTTTCTATAAAAGAACAGCAAAGTGTTTTCCGGTTTTAATTTCTGTAAATAGAAATCTGACACTTTGATGTTTTGTAAATCAAAGTATTAAGCACTATGATCAAAGGAATATTTTTTATTAAAAGTATTTTATCTGCATTTTATTTCGGCAGATTTGGTAAAGGTCTGTGGATATTCGACTGGACGGCTGAGGAGATAAAGCAACATTTCAGAGAGTTAAGACCGGAGGGACTTATTTTTGAAGTCGGGACAAAAAACGTAAAAGAAGCGGAAGAGCTTGTCCGATATGTAAAAAATCATATGTGAGTGTTTTCACTGTTGTTTCGTTATTAAACTACATAAAAACCGCTTGCTTTCCGATTCGTTTTTTTAAGTCACGGATTTTTTACACGCAACTTTCCGAACCTGATATCGTGCTACACGGTTTTGCGGAATTTACAGCTGTGAACTGTGTTGAGAGCTTGTAAAATTTCTGCACTTCAAGCGAAGATTACATATGTTAATTGTTTCTGAGATCTGAGTCCGGCTTGACTTATGTTAATGCTTCTGAGCTTCAAGTACGGCTTGACTTAAAGTGGTGTTCGGGAACGCTTTTCCTTTAGCGGCGCTGATAGCTGTATTCAGGCTGAATCTGGCACGAGACGTATATTTATCACTTGAATAAGAGTTACTCTCATTAAATAGGGATAGGAAACATGAGTGAAAAATGATATAATGAGAATATCAAATTTAGATTTAGAGATGTAGTGAGATAGAAGGAAAATGGAGAATAATAGTTTGCTAAAATATAGGACTTTATGTGCAGAAGAAATTTGCCGGGAGCTGTTCAAGGATTTCATCCGACATCAAATGGTTACAAAATGTTGGCGCAAAGAAAATGGCAAGTGGATAATCAAAGACGCTCCTTTTATTGACGATTGGACAGAAAAGGATTATCAAATTTTAATTTTCGGCCTAAAAAATACAATCATTTCTAACGGCTTTGTTTATGCTGCATTTTATGATGGGAAATTGAAAGGCTTTGTTTCAGTAGAACCGGAAATATTTGGTGGTGAACAAAGATATTGCGACTTGTCCGGTATCCATGTATCGGAGGATATGAGAAATAAGGGAATCGGAAAAACACTTTTTCTGGTGGCAAAAGAATGGGCTAAACAAAAAGGAGCTAAAAAACTCTATATATCTGCACACTCAGCCGTTGAAAGCCAAGCCTTTTATAAATCAATGGGATGTGTTGAAGCAGAAGTTTATAATCAAAAACATGTCGAAGATGAACCGTATGATTGTCAATTAGAGTGCAGTCTTTAGGCGGCAGGATTCAGTATATAAATAGGTGTTTTAAAAATATGAAAATTATGGGGATTGTAAAAAAATAAGAAACAGTATCGCTTTCTTTTGCTTTTAGCAGACGAGTAGGAAAATATGATAAACAGATATATTAAAAATGGTACTATGTATGTGCTTAATGATAATGAAGTAAAAGCAGAATGTATCATAACTGATGAGGGGAACAATATTCTTGAGATTAAAATATTGCCACAGTTCCAAAATATCGCAGAAAGGGATATGGAAAGGGCGTGCAAAATTAGCGGAGAAATTACAAAATATTTGCATAACACGCGGTAGGGGCGAACTGCGTTCGCCCGCGGGTGTTCACAGAACGCCCCTGGGTAATAAAAATTAAACCGCAGAAAACAAAGATTCACCCCGACAGATTTTTTAAGTAGGGGCGAACTGCGTTCGCCCGCGGGCGTTCACAGAACGCCCCTACGGGCAATAAAAATTAAACCGCAGAAAACAAAGATTCACCCCGACAAATTTTTTAAGTAGGGGCGAACTGTGTTCGCCCGCGGGAGACCGCAGGTCTCCCCTACGGATAATCAAAAGTTGATACGCAGAAAACAAATAGATCCCCGACAGATTTTTTAAGTCTGCCGGGGGTTGCTTATTCATTTTCAGAATTAAATAAATACATATCAATATCTATTTGCGTTCTTGTAGCATGACAAAAATCAATGACATCAAGAGGTGGCGCAAG
>CALXUV010000003.1 GCA_944391815.1 uncultured Clostridia bacterium
GCTGTTCAAGGTTGATGTACTCCGCAAAACTGAGATCAACAAGCCTTGCATTGTTTCCGTTAAGCACTATTGTGTTGTTGGTCGTTATGAAAAAGTCGTAATACTCCTGCGTGTTCAGAACGGTAGCTATCTGGCTTTCTGTATCCGCAAGTGACCCGGAATCGGTCGGCACCCATGTTATTTTAGCGTTCAGACGTGCCTGAATCTTCTGGTTTCTTTCATAAACCGTCTGGTCAACCGGACTTGCTTCGGAGGAGAGGTCACCCTCTGTCTCGGAAATCTGTCCGTTACGGTAAAGAACCAGAAACTCATATCCTTCAAAATCGATATCCTCCGGAAGGTCGTCAGGTGTCGACGGTCTGCCTTCTTCATCCGAAAGCCACCATCCCTCTCTGTCGATGTCATCATCTTTATTTTCGCAGGAGAACAAAACGCTGCTCAAAACGATGACACATGCCAGTAATAAAGCCGTTTTTTTCAGAAATTTCATAAATTGCTCCTTTCAGTATTTTTGTTATATTTGTATCTCAAACGTCTGAGAAGCCGGCTGACGTCACCGAAAGCCAATTTTCTCACTCCGTTCAATATGCCTGCATTGTTTTCAGAGTGTCACCGATAAATGTGTTGATCTTATTCTGCGCTGCGTCAGCTTTGGATGCTATTGCGGTCGCCACCGAAGTCTTGCCGTAAATTGAACTGTAAAGAGTTCCCGCAATATTTCCTGCCTGACTGCCGTACTCGACGATAAAGCTTTTGTGTGCCGACTCATAAATAAGATCTATCATTCTTGAAGCGTTATCGTCTCTTGCATACTTGTTTTTCAGTGCGACATTGTAAAATGCCTCCGTGGTATATCTGTACGCCTCGGCACAAAGAGCCTCGATACATATTCCGACCTTATCCAGCACTCTTTCCGCAACCTGCGGGGCAAAAATACATGTGGATGAATCCTGTATATCCGAGATATATTCGTCTCCCTCTGACATAAGCGGATAAGGAATTATACCGTAATCCGTTTCCATGTCACGCATATAGTCCGTGGTGGCTGCGGTAAGTCTCTGCGGCAAAAACACATATTTGCCTTCGGAAAACTCCTGTATTATCTTTCCGTCAAACGTTCCGGACGGCATTGCTGAATAATCAAGCACTCCGCTGTTTTCATGCAGCAATTTTGTCATCATCTCCACCAGCGTCACTATATCATCGTTACCCTTGAAGTTCAGGGTTATCGTCCTGCCGTCTGCCGAACGGGTGTAGAGCTGATCAGCTACTCTTGTTGACCACAAAAACTGGTTTACCGTTTCTCCACCCGTCCACGGAAACGCATAACTGTCGTTTTCGTCCTCACGCTGATCGCCGTTCAGATCCTTGAAGCAGCTTCTTGAAAGCTGATCGAGGATTTCTATCGTCCACTTCTTTTCGTCTACCAGATTATAGAAATATTCCGGACTTTTCCGCAACCGTTCCTCAATCAGGTCGAAATTGAAGTAAAAAGCACTCATTTTCGTGATATTCACAATGTTCATATCACCGACAAGAAAATTAATCGTGCTTCCGTCAAAGGAAATCTCGTTTATTACATCCTGCCACCACCACGGCTGGTTAAGGTTGATATACTCCGCCATACTGAAATCGATAAGTTTGGCGTTATTACCGTATGAAACTGCAGTATTATTGGTTGTCAGAAAGAAATCGTAGTACTCCAGAGAGTTAAGAATCTGAGTTATCTGTGATGCCGTCTCTACCCGTCCGCCGTTGTTGCTCGGCACCCATGTTATTTTGGCGTTGAGACGCGCCTGTATCTTCTGGTTTCTCTCATATACCGTCTGATAAACCGGATTCACCTCAGACGACAAATCGCCCTCGCACTCATAAAAGTTCAGCCAGTCACCGGCACGGTAGAACACGAAAAATTCATATCCCTCGAAATCGATATCCTCCGGTAGGTCATCGGGAGTTGACGGTCTGCCTCCTTCATCGGAAAGCCACCATCCCTCTCTGTCGATGTCATCATCTTTATTTTCGCAGGAGAACAAAACGCTGCTCAAAACGATGACACATGCCAGTAATAAAGCCGTTTTTTTCAGAAACCTCATATTTTCCTCCTTTTGTTAACTTGCACAAATAAATGTGACCGCTGTATGCAAAAAGACAAATACGCAAATGTGTAAAAAAAAGGTTGACTTTTTGCGGGAAAAAGATTAAAATACACTTGGATGCACTGCGGGACCGTTTTCTGTAAAACCAAGCCCTCACTGATGGTATTTTAACACAATACCACCCGGTTTTCAAGTATTTTCGGAACTCGGTGCATAGAAAATAACATTAAATAATTGTGCATTTCAAACAAATCAGCATAAAAATTTCGGAGGAAAATGAATAAATGGCAGAAAACAGATACATAGGCGAGTATCCGGTTATAGGAATACGCCCCACAATTGACGGCCGCAGAGGCGTGCTGAAAGTCCGTGAATCGCTTGAAGACCAGACAATGGGTATGGCAAAGGCGGCGGCAAAACTCTTTACTGAAAATTTAAGATATTCAAACGGTGAACCGGTAAAAGTCATAATTGCCGACACCACTATCGGAAGAGTGGCTGAAAGTGCCGCTTGCGAAGAAAAATTCCGCCGCGAAGGTGTTGCAATTACCCTTACCGTAACCCCATGCTGGTGCTACGGTGCGGAAACCATGGATATGGACAGAAATACAATAAAGGCTGTCTGGGGATTCAACGGAACGGAACGCCCGGGAGCGGTTTACCTCGCTTCAGTGCTCGCTACACATGCGCAGAAAGGACTTCCGGCTTTCGGAATTTACGGAAAAGATGTTCAGGATATCGACGCAACTTCGGAAATCCCCGATGACGTAAAGGAAAAGCTTCTCAGATTCGGACGTGCCGCTGTCGCTGCTGCAACAATGAGAGGAAAATCATACTTGCAGATAGGCTCAATGTGCATGGGTATCGGCGGCTCGATAATCGATTCCGGAATGATTGAAGAATACCTCGGCATGAGAGTCGAAAGCGTAGACGAGGTGGAAATCATCAGAAGAATGACGGAAGAGATATACGACAAAAAGGAATTTGAAAAAGCTCTTGCCTGGACAAAAGCAAAATGCAAAGAGGGCTTTGACAAAAACCCCGAAAATCTCCAGAAATCACGCCGGAAAAAGGACGAGGAATGGGAATTTGTCGTTAAGATGATGATAATCATCAAAGACCTCATGAACGGCAACAAAAATCTCCCCGCAGGCTGCGAGGAAGAAGCAGTCGGACACAATGCGATTGCCGCCGGATTCCAGGGACAGCGCCAGTGGACAGACTTTTATCCCAACTGCGATTTTGCGGAATCACTTCTCAATACTTCTTTTGACTGGAACGGAGTACGTGAGCCGTACATACTGGCAACTGAAAACGACGTGCTCAACGGTCTGGGAATGCTGTTCATGAAGCTTCTCACCAACCGCGCACAGATATTTGCCGATGTCCGTACCTACTGGTCGGCTGACTCTGTAAAGAGGTGCACCGGATACACCCTCGAAGGAAAAGCAGCTGAGTCCGGAGGATTTATCCATCTCATCAACTCAGGCGCTGCTTGTCTTGACGGCTGCGGAGCAGCAGTCGGAGCCGACGGCAAGCCGGAAATGAAGAAGTGGTACGAAATGACCGATAGTGACTGCGACGCAATTCTCGAAAAGACAACCTGGAACTACGCCGACCTCGGATATTTCAGAGGAGGCGGATTCTCGTCAAGATTCCTCACAGATGCCGAAATGCCCTGCACAATGATCAGACTTAACCTTGTACACGGACTCGGTCCGGTACTCCAGATAGCAGAAGGATATACGGTTAAGCTTCCCGACGAGGTCAGCGACAAACTCTGGAAGAGAACCGACTACACCTGGCCCTGCACCTGGTTTGCACCGAGACTTACCGGAAAAGGAGCATTTACTTCCACGTATGACGTAATGAACAACTGGGGAGCTAACCATGGCGCCATCAGTTACGGACATATCGGAGCGGATCTGATAACCCTTTGCTCTATTCTTCGTATTCCGGTTTCAATGCACAACGTTGACGAAAAAGACATTTTCCGTCCCGCCTGCTTTAACGCTTTCGGCACCGATAAAGAAGGACAGGACTACCGTGCCTGTGCTGCATATGGACCTATGTACAAAAAGTGATATACAAAAAGAAACATCGGACGTTTATTGCTTAAAAAGTTTTTAGCTACGCATATTATTGCTTAAAACTCCTCGGAAAATATCCGGATTTACGATAATACTGTCACTCATAAAAAAGCTGTTTGAATACTTCTAATAGTACTGAACAGCCTTTTTACTTACTTTTTTGAAAAAAAGTACGCAAAAAACTTTTCCGGCGTCAGGTCTTGTGTAAATTTATGTGTTCCGGGAAGAGAATGAACTATAAAATCTGACGAAGCAGTAAAGACTCCAACAAATCCAATGTAGAGAAGTTTTTGACCCACTTTTTTTAAAAAGTGGGGAGAAGTTTTCCGCTTTTTCCAAAAAGCTCGTACTTTTTTGAAAAAAAAGTACGCAAAAAACTTTTCCCGCAACAAGGTCTTGCTTAAATTTAAATGTTCCGGGAAGAGAATGAACTATAAAATCTGACGAAGCAGTAAAGACTCCAACAAATCCAATGTAGAGAAGTTTTTGACCCACTTTTTTTAAAAAGTGGGGAGAAGTTTTCCGCTTTTGTCAAAAAGCTCGTACTTTTTTGAAAAAAAAGTACGCAAAAAACTTTTCCCGCAACAAGGTCTTGCTTAAATTTAAATGTTCTGGGAAGAGAATGAACTATAAAATCTGACGAAGCAGTAAAGATTCCAACAAATCCAATGTAGAGAAGTTTTTGCCAAGCTTTTTTCAAAAAGCGGGGAGGAGGAAAAATAAGATGAAAACTATATTTGATACAATGAATTTGTCAGTTTTAACAGAATCAGTCACACGATCGGTAAGTCCGGAAAATTTTTCAGGCGAACCCGGAAAGGGTGGCGCAGCGACTGACGGAACCGGAAAAGCCTGTGCAAGAGAGCTCGGCACGGGCTGGAAAATATCACCCAGCGTAAATATTGAGGCGGGAAAAGAATTTATACTTGCCGACATTGCGGGAACCGGAATGATAAAAAGCGTTTGGATGACGGGACAAATTTCCGAAAAAAGCATTCTGAGAATATTTTGGGATGAAAGCGAAAAACCATCGGTAGAAGTCCCTCTTCCGGCATTTTTCGCGCTGTTCACCAACAGCATAAAAAACGGCAACGGTACTTTTCCGATTATTTCTTCGCAAGCGGTTATGGTTACTCCATGCAGAGGTTTCAGCTGCTTCTGGCAAATGCCATTTCGTAAAGGCTTTCGGTTTACTTTGACTAATCTTTCCGACAAAACTCAGACAATTTACTATCAAATTAACTATGAAATCGGTGAAATACCGGAAAATTGCGCTTACTTTCATGCTCAGTACAGACAAAGCTGCCCGGTTAATGGCGGCATACATACAATTCTTGATGGCGTAAACAGTAAGGGACACTACGTCGGCACCGCAATGTATGTCGGTCTTAACGGAGAAGGCGGTTGGTGGGGCGAAGGCGAATTCAAATTCTATATGGACGGCGACACAGAGTTTCCCACAGTGTGCGGGACAGGTACGGAAGACTATTTTCTCGGCGCGTACAATTGGGACTGCAACGGAAAATATCAGACTTACTCGGGACCGTATGCAGGTATGTTTCAGTACATACCGCCGGACGGATTATATTGTTCTCAGTCCAGATTTTCTATGTACCGCTGGCACATAACTGACCCTGTCCGATTCCACAGCGGAATAAAAGTTACCGTACAGAATCTCGGTTGGCGCAGCGGTGGGAGGTATCTCGTACGTCGTGACGACATAAAAACGGTTGCGTACTGGTATCAGACCTTACCGTCCCCGGAATTCCCTAAGCTTCCGTCCGCGGACGAACTCGAACTATTATAGGACTCACACAGATCATTCGGGATAATTGCAACGCAAAATTTACCGCCGGACGTATAACGCTCCGGCGGTAAATTTGATTTTTTATTACCTTTTAAACAGATGCACGGGATCATTTCGATATCATTCAAGCGTAATATCGTTGTAATTGCTATTATTATAACGATATAGGCGTTTTATTGCGATTTTATTTATTGATAACAACTGAAAGTAAATATAGGACCTTTTTACGGCGGGATCAAACTAGTTTAGTATAAGTATCTTTTGATTTCCGTTTGTTCAGGGAAATAAGCATTTTGACAAAAGTCTATTCAGCAAAACACGATTCATATCTGTCGCATTCTGATACGTCTGAACTCCCTCGGAGTCAAACCCGTTTCTGCGCTGAATTTTCTTGAAAAATAAAACTGATCGCAAAAACCGAGACTGTCGCTGATTTCACCTATGCTCAGTTCACTGTATGTGAGCAGAGTTTTGGCTTTACTCATCAGCATTTCGTCAATATATTTTGTAACACTCTGTCCTACCTCGTCTTTGAACAGTCTGCAAAGTTTACTTTCCGAGCAAAGCGCCGCTCTCGCTACATCTGAAACCCTTATACCGGCGTTAAGATTGCTCATTATAAACGATTTGGACTTGACAACAGCGTCAGAAAAGGTTTTTTTATGACTGTTTTTTCCCGCAAGCAATCGATAAAACCGGCATACCGTTCCGAATATTTCACTTTTTAATATCATCAGCTCTCCCGGGTCATCCGATAAGTACGATTCAATAAGTTTTTGAGTTTCCATGACAGGATACGGCAACCAACCGAAATCAACACAGTTCTGAAAAGCGTCTCCATGTCCCTCGCTAACCTTAATGTTGATATGAAAAAACAGCTTCGAAACAGAAGGCGTACTGTAATAACCGTACTTTTTTCCGCACGGAGCGAAATATACATTCCCTGGCTTCATTTCAATGTCTCCCTCCGCAGATGTCAGAAATCCGCTCCCACCTGTTACAAAATAAAGCCTGGAAAAAGGTGCATAAAGCGGAGACTGCTTCCATTCGCTGTCGGTGTTGACGACTCCGCTCATGGAAATATACATATTCATAAAAGCATTCCCTTCCGCAAAAAGCGGTGATGTTTCAATTTTCATAGTTACCTCTGACAAAGCCGGTTTGACGGTTGTACCGGAAAATCCATAAAAAATCCCGAAAAACTCATTTTCAAAACTCACAAAAATGATATAATGGCATCATGAGGGCAAAAAGATAATTCCCGTCTTCAAGGCTGATTTTAGCACAAAGGCGGCGAGTTGTCAATAATTAATAAGAAAGGAATTTTCATATGTCAAGTTATGTAACCAGAAAAACACCCGGAAAAACCGACTGGTTCGTCGCTGACCGCTTCGGAATGTTCATACACTGGGGGCTTTACTCAATGCCCGCACGGCACGAATGGATAAAAACAAGAGAAAAAATCTCCGAAGAAAAGTATGACAAATATTTCAAATACTTTAATCCCGATATGTTCGACGCCAAAGAATGGGCAAAGCAGGCAAAGAATGCCGGAATGAAATATGCGGTTCTTACCACAAAACATCATGAAGGCTTCTGCATGTTTGACTCAAAGTTCACCGATTACAAATGCACAAATACACCTTGCGGCAGAGACCTTGTTCGTGAATATGTCGACGCTTTCAGAGCCGAGGGAATAAGGATAGGTTTTTATTATTCGCTTATTGACTGGCATCATCCGGAATTCCCGATAGACCAGATACATCCCCGCCGCGACGATCCCGATGCTTATGAAAAAAGCAAAGACCGTGACATGAAAAAATATGCTCAGTACATGAGAGACCAGGTTACAGAGCTCCTTACCAATTACGGAAAAATAGATGTGCTTTGGTTTGACTTTTCATACGCAAAAGATCCGAAATTCCCTGACTGGATGACGGGCAAGGGCAAAAACGAATGGGAAGCAGAGAAACTTATCGCAACCGCAAGAGCTCTTCAACCCGACATTATAATCGATAACAGAACGGAAATCGAACAGGATCTCTGGACTCCCGAACAGTACCAGCCGCAGAAATGGATAACTCATCCGGAAACGGGAGAAAAGGTAGTGTGGGAAGCTTGCCAGACTTTCTCCGGTTCCTGGGGATATCACCGTGACGAATCGACCTGGAAGTCACCGGAAATGCTTATACAAATGCTGATAAACACCGTGTCAATAGGCGGAAATCTGCTCATGAACGTCGGACCGACATCGAGAGGTTACTTTGACAAGCGTGCCGAGGAAGCACTTAAAGTATACGGGGAGTGGATGAAATACAACAGCAGATCGATTTACAACTGCACAATGGCAGAGCCGGAATTCAAGGCGCCGTTTGGTTGCAGACTTACTCAAAGTAACTGCGGAAAACGTCTGTACATACATCTCTTTGACTATCCGTACAAATTTCTTGAGCTTCAGGGATTTACCGGAAAGGTTGACTACGCTCAGTTTTTACATGACGGAAGCGAGTTGCTTTTCAGAGAAAAAACGCCCGGACATTTCAGCGAAGGTCAGTCAAACTCTGACGATCTCTTGGTGATCAGTCTTCCTGAAGTAAAGCCGAATGTTATAGTACCTGTCATCGAACTCTTCCTCAAATAATCCCCGCTTTTTGAAAAAAGCTTGGCAAAAACTTTTCTCGCAAACAAGATTGGGAGAAATTTGATGTTTTGGGGAGAAATTGAACAACTGTTTTACGCAAATAAAAAGTATTTCATCAAATCCATGTAGAGAAGTTTTTTGCCTACTTTTTTTACAAAAAAGTAGGGGGCAAAAACTTTTCTTACGGTCAGGTTTGTAGAGGTTTTCGTTGTTTTAGGAAGAGATTAAACAACAATTTTACGCAAATAAAAACCATTCCATCAAATCCATGTAGAGAAGTTTTTTGCTTACTTTTTTACAAAAAAGTAAGGGGGCAAAAACTTTTCTCGCAAACAAGATTGGGAGAAATTTGATGTTTTGGGGAGAAATTGAACAACTGTTTTACACAAATAAAAACTATTCCATCAAATCCATGTAGAGAAGTTTTTTTGCCTACTTTTTTTACAAAAAAAGTAGGCAAAAACTTTTCTTACGGTCAGGTTTGTAGAGGGTTTCGTTGTTTTAGGAAGAGATTAAACAACAATTTTACGCAAATTATAAGCATTTCATCAAATCCATGTAGAAAAGGAGTTTTGGAGAGATTGCTGTTTTGGGAAGAGTCTAAACAACAATTTTACACAAATAAAAACCATTCCATCAAATCCAATGTAAAGAAGTTTTTTTGCCTACTTTTTTACAAAAAAAGTAGGGGGCAAAAACTTTTCTCGCGGTCAGGTTTGTAGATGGTTTCGTTGTTTTAGGAAGAGATTAAACAACAATTTTACACAAATTATAAGCATTTCATCAAATCCATGTAGAAAAGGAGTTTTGGAGAGATTGCTGTTTTTGGAAGAGATTAAACAACAATTTTACGCAAATTATAAGCATTTCATCAAATCCAATGTAGAAAAGGAGTTTTGGAGAGATTGCTGTTTTGGAAAGAGTCTAAACAACAATTTTACGCAAATAAAAACCATTCCATCAAATCCAATGTAAAGAAGTTTTTTTGCCTACTTTTTTTACAAAAAAAGTAGGGGGAGGTATTATGGGAAAATTCAAAAAGTTTATTGAACAAGCAGGAGAAGTAAAGCCGAGCGAAAGGCAGTTACGAAAACTGAAAGAAAATCCGTTTTACGCTTTCATACATTTCAGCCCGAACACATACACCGGACTTGAATGGGGAACGGGAAAAGAAGACCCGGCAATATTCAATCCCGTGGAACCGGACTGCGATCAGTGGGTCGAAGCGATAAAATCTGCCGGTATGACCGGGGCGGTCATAACTGCAAAACACCACGACGGTTGTTGCCTTTGGCAGACAAAGTACACTGAACATTGCATAAGAAACAGTCCGTACAAAAACGGAAAGGGCGATATTGTAAAAGAATTTGCCGACGCATGCCGCAGGGGCGGTATAAAATTCGGTTTTTACCTTTCACCGTGGGACAGAAACTCAAAGTATTACGGCACGGATGAATACAACGACTATTACAAAAAACAGCTTACCGAACTTCTTACCGGATATGGCGAGGTGTTCCACGTCTGGTTTGACGGAGCTTGCGGAGAAGGTCCGAACGGTAAAAAACAGACTTATGACTACCCCGGTTTCATCGAACTTATCAGAAAATACCAACCGAATGCGACGATTTTCAACGATCACGGTCCGGACATACGCTGGTGCGGTAACGAATCAGGTTCGGCACGGTATGCGGAGTGGGCAGTTGTACCGAAAGAGCTTTGTTATCTGAGCGACAACGTTCAGACGGAAGCCGGACCTCTCGACGGAAGCCTTGATGTTATATATAACACCGACTCCGATATCGGAAGCCTTGAAAACATCCTCTACTCAAAAGGACTTGTTTTCTGCCCGTCTGAGATAGATATGTCAATAAGACCCGGATGGTTCTATCATCCGAATGAAGAGCCGCATTCACTACAACGGCTGTTTGACACCTACCTGAGATCTGTCGGAGGAAACACAACCTTCAATCTCAATATTCCCCCGATGCCAAACGGCAAATTCGACGACAGAGATGTTCAGAGACTTAAAGAACTCGGAGAAAAAATCAAAACCGAATTTTCAGTGAACCTTGCAGAAGGAGCGAAGGTTACGACGGAAAAAACCGGTTTCGGTCAGGCTACCGTCGAAATCAAACTGCCCGAACAGAAAAAACTCTCTTACATTGTACTGCGTGAAAAAATCGAACTGGGACAGCGCATAGAAAGCTTCAAAATATTCGGCAACAATCCGAAACGCACCGTATTTGATTCAAGTACGGTAGGAAATATGAAAATCTGCAAAGTAAACGCAGTCAGCGACACCGTAACGATAAAGATAACCGCCTCAAGAGGAGAACCTCTGCTGGAACCGGTAGAAATTTACTGAAATACTGCCAATATTGCATTTGAATTTGTGTAGCAATTCATTTAATAAATAAATCAATTATCGCAAATTCAACGCAATACAGAATACCTGAACTGATTTGGTAAAGTATTTTTCAGTTTGACTAACAGTAACATGGGACATTACTGAATCTTCTGAACTGATAAAAATACCGACTTAACGCTGATGAATTGACTCGAAAGTAAGACACCTTCGGATAAGCATTTCATTATGGGTTAAGTCGGTTTTATTTTCCCTTATAAAGAAAGAAAAGATTCGTTTAAAACTGTTTTTTCCATTTGCCGGGCGCTGTACCCTTGATTTTCCTGAAAACAGAAATAAAATATACAGGGTCCGAGAATCCGCATTCCATCGCGATACCGGTAATCTTCATATCCGGTTTTTCAATCATCATCCTTTCCGCCTTTCTTATGCGGAGCTGAGTAAGATATTTCGAAAAGTTAAACCCGGTAACTTTAACAAAGCGTTTCGAAAAATAACCGGGACTCAGTCCGAATTTTCCTGCTACGGCGGAAAGACTGATATCCTCTCCGCAGTGATTTTCCATGTATTTTACAGCTTCAATTATCGTTTTCTCCGTCTTGCCGGAGGGTTGCGGACTTTCACGGTTCAGACCCGGAGAACGTGCAAGAGTCAATGCCAAAAGGTTCAGTCGGCAAAGGAGCGACTGTTCCCTGTATACGTTCTGCTGCGCATACTCATCAGACAAACTGAGTATCATTTCTTTTATTTCCTGGCCGCAGTTTTTCAGTACCTTACTTTCCGAAAACACCGGAAGAAGCTCCGGCATCAGTGCCTCATCCCCGAAAAAAATATTTATTCTTTCAACCCTTTTGTCTGACCTGTAAACAGTTTTGTGAAGCTCACCTTTCGGGACGATGACTATATCTCCGTCGCTCGCCTTGTAGATCTTACCGGAAATAAAATATCCGACCTCTCCGCTTAAAAGGCAGTAAAGTTCGGTATACAGGTGGTAGTGCTGTTTTTTCATCGAATACGGGATATTTTTATTTGCTCTGTTGATTTCAATGAATTTTTCCATACAATTACCCATTTTCATAATTTATCCCTAAGAATGCCGACGTCCTCAGTCAGTTTAAAACTTCAACTGTAATTATTATAACATATTTTTTATTTTTATCAAGCCAAATTTTAATGTTTTAAAAACAAAACGTCCGTTTTTTTATGGAAAGTATTGTTTTTTTACTGTATAATTACACTTACTCAGGAGGTGGATTATGAAATTCGGACTTTGTATTTCCTCGGATAAAGCGCTGACGGCTTACGACACCGGAGCGGATTACTATGAAATATCGGCATCCGGTGAACTTTATGAGATCACGGACTCCGAATATCAAACCCTTAAAAGCAGGGTGCTCTCAAATGAAAAAATCAAACCTTACAGCACAAACGGACTGGTTAGCGGCACGGTCAAACTTTGCGGTCCGGAAGCTGATACCGAAAAGATTTCCGGATACGCAGAAAAAGTTTTCGGAAGACTCAGCGGACTTGGCATAAAAATGCTGGTTTTCGGATCCGGCAAAGCCCGTGAAATTCCGGACGGATACCCATCTGACAAAGCGTACGGAGAACTTTTAAGGTCAGCGGATATATTTTCCGACGTTGCCGCAAAATACGGTCAGACGCTGGCTCTTGAACCCCTTCGAAAAAAAGAGTGCAATATCATCAACACGGTAGCGGATGGCGCTGATTTTGTACGGAAGGTAGCAAAAAACAATTTTCGTCTGCTGGCAGATTTCTACCACGTTTCGGAAAGCGGAGAGGACTTCACGGCTATTGAGCAAAATTCCGATATCATAGCTCATCTTCACATCAGCAGCAGGGAAAGAAGTATAATCAAAGACAGTGACAGGGGTTATATAAGCGAAATTGCAGCTTTGCTGAAAAAGATAAATTACAGCGGTGCGATAAGCTATGAAGGCGGGCAAAGCACCGAAGCGCAAGAAATCAAGCATATGTTTGAAATTCTAAGGGAATATTTCGCAAGCTAAGCTATTATCAGAGTATCAAATATTTCGGAAGATAAGCTGTCATCAGAGTACCAAATATTTCGGAAGATAAGCTATTATCAAATAACTGATAACTTTTATAAATTCATACATAAAAAACCGTTCCGGTGTTCCGGAACGGTTTTTTATGCTTATATGAAAATCAGCGAAATTTAAAGACTTATTCAGCCTTTTCAGACTCTGTCTCTTCGGCTTTCTCTTCAACCTTTTCTTCAGCCTTGTCCGCTTTTTCTGCGTTCTTCTTTTTGCTGTCTTTTGCGCTATTTGAGGACTCCTCTGCGGCTACGCTGACCGTTGACGCAGTGAGTGTTATCAGAGCCATCTCCGCTCCGTCTCCTCTGCGCGGTCCGAGCTTGTAAACCGCTGTGTATCCGCCGCTTACGTCAGCGAATTTGGGCGCAACTATGTCGAAAAGTTTTTTTGCCGTATCCTCGGGAAGTACTGCAAGAGCTTTACGGAAATTCGCAAGTCCGCCTTTCTTTCCCAAGGTTATAAGTTTATCGGTTACCGAACTGACCTCTTTCGCTCTTGTAAGCGTTGTTTCTATCTTACCGTTCTCGATAAGGTAAGCCGCCATGCCGGAGAGCATACTCCTTCTGTGTGCGGTAGGTCTTCCGAGCTTTCTGGTACCCATTTGTACTTAGCCTCCTTTGTTTTACTTAAAAAATCCTGTTTCTGACAACACACTTACTCTTCGTCAGCTTTGAGTCCCAGTCCGAGCGACGCCAGCTTCTGAATAACTTCGTCAAGCGACTTCTTTCCGAGATTTCTGACTTTGATCATGTCTTCCTGTGTTTTGTTTGCCAGATCTTCAACCGTATCTATGCCCGCACGCTTCAGACAATTGAAGCTTCTTACGGACAGGTCAAGTTCCTCAACGGTCATCTCAAGAACCTTTTCTTTGATTGTTTCTTCACGTTCAACCATTATCTCTGCATTAATCGCTTCATCTGACAGATCCACGAATAATTTGAGATGTTCGTTGAGTATCTTGGCTGCAAGCGATATCGCTTCCTTTGCCGATATGACTCCGTTTGTAGTGATTTCCATTGTCAGTTTATCGTAGTCTACCATATTACCGACTCTGGTATTTTCCACCGTGTAGTTTGCTTTGTATACCGGCGTGAATATTGAGTCCGTATATATAAGTCCTATCTGGGCGGGATTGCTCTGCTTGTTCTTTTCCTGCGAAACATATCCTCTTCCGTGTCCGAAAGTCAGCTCCATAAACAGTCTTGCGTTCTCTCCGACAGTCGCTATAACGTGCTGCGGGTTGAGAATTTCAATATCGCTGTCCTGTTTTATGTCGCCTGCTGTTACCGTACACGGTCCGGTCACATCCAAAACCACCGTTTTCGAGCCTTCACAGTTAAGCTTAGCCGTTATTCCTTTGACATTAAGGACTATTTCGGTTACGTCTTCCTTTACTCCGGGAACTGTCGATATCTCGTGAAGTACCCCGTCGATTTTTATACTGGTTACCGCAACTCCCGAAAGTGAACTCAGGAGTACACGGCGAAGTGAATTACCCAGCGTTGTGCCGTAACCTCTTTCGAGCGGTTCAACTACGAATGTAGCACTGCTTCCGTCCTCGCTCTGCGAGACTGTGCTTATATTTGGCTTTTCAATTTCTATCATTCTAACAATTACCCTCCTGTGTTAGTTTTCCGTATGCGCTCAAAGCGCTACTCTTTTAACAGATTCCGGTCGGGTGTTCAGTATTACTTGGAGTACAATTCTACTATCAGCTGTTCCTCGAACGGGAAATCGATATCTTCTCTTACGGGGAGTGCGTCAACCGTTGCCTTTACTGCGTCTTTGTCTACTGTCAGCCATTTGGGCGCGATTCTGTTTTCGAGTCCTTCGATCAGTTCTTTGATTTTTGCAGAACTGCGGCTTTCTTCTCTAAGGGTTATTACATCGCCTTTTTTCAGCAGCATTGAGGGTATTGTTGCCTTTTTGCCGTTTATTCTGAAGTGACCGTGCAGTACCAGCTGACGGGCTTCTTTACGGCTTTCTGCCATTCCCATTCTGTAAACTGCGTTATCAAATCTTCTTTCAAGCAAAATGAGAAGGTTATCACCGGTAACTCCTTCAACTCTGTCTGCTTCTTTGAAGTAAGACTTGAACTGTCCTTCCTGGAGTCCGTAATATCTTTTTGCTTTCTGTTTTTCACGGAGCTGTTTTCCGTACTCTTTTATCTTTGAGTTTGCCGCGCCGTGCTGTCCGGGTGCGCTTGAACGTTTTTCAAGCGAGCATTTTCCGCTAAGGCAGCGTTCGCCTTTAAGGAACAGTTTGGTTTTTTCTCTGCGGCAAAGTTTGCATGACGGTCCGACATATCTTGCCATTTCTATCTTCCTCCTATTAAACTCTTCTGCGCTTGGGAGGACGGCATCCGTTGTGAGGTATCGGAGTTACGTCTTTGATAAGAGTTACTTCAAGTCCTACTGCAGCGAGAGCTCTGATTGCGCTTTCTCTTCCGGCACCCGGACCTTTTACATATACCTCTACGCTTTTCATACCGTGATCCATTGCGATTTTTGCGGCGGTTTCAGCTGCCGACTGTGCTGCGAACGGAGTCGATTTTCTCGAACCCTTGAAGCCCAGCTCTCCTGCCGAAGCCCACGATACCGCATTTCCGTAAACGTCGGTTATCGTTATGATTGTGTTGTTAAAGGTTGCGCGGATATGTGCGGCGCCCTTTTCAATATTCTTGCGCTCACGGCGCTTTTTGACAACCTTTTTTCCGGCTGCTGCGCTTACTGCTTTTGCCATATTCCTACACTCCTTTACTTCTTTTTGTTTGCTATGGTCTTTGCGGGACCTTTGCGTGTTCTTGCGTTGGTTTTTGTTCTCTGTCCTCTTACGGGCAGTCCTTTTCTGTGTCTGATTCCGCGGTAGCAGTTTATTTCCACCATTCTCTTGATGTCAAGAGCCACGTCACGTCTCAGGTCACCTTCAACCTTGTAGTTTTCCTGTATTTCGTCACGGAGCTTTGCTACTTCGTCATCGGTCAGATCCTTTGCTCTTGTATCCGGGTTTATGCCGGTTTTGGCAAGGATGTCGTTTGCGCTCTTTCTTCCTATTCCGTATATATAGGTCAGCGCTATCTCTATCCGTTTTGAATTCGGAAGATCTACACCTGCTAAACGAGCCATCTGTTTTTTCCTCCTTTTAGCCTTGTCTCTGTTTGTGTTTGGGATTTTCGCATATTACCATGACGACTCCCTTACGCTTGATTATCTTGCATTTATCGCAAATTTTCTTTACGGATGGTTTGACTTTCATTTTATTACCATTCCTTTCTTATTTTGCACGCCATGTGATTCGGCCTTTGGTAAGATCGTATACCGATACTTCCACCGTTACTTTATCTCCGGGCAATATCCATATATAGTTCATCCGGAGTTTGCCCGATATATGGGCTGTTATTATGTGTCCGTTGGGGAGTTTTACTTTGAATGCCGCATTCGGCAGTGCTTCAAGCACTGTTCCTTCAAACTCCATTACATCTTCTTTTGCCAGAATTATCCCTCCAAACCTTTATGATTTTCAAACTGTTTCAATATCCGTCAGAAGTTCGGGGCCGTTTTCCGTTATCGCCACCGTATTCTCGTAGTGCGCGGATAGTTTTCCGTCTTCCGTCACGACTGTCCATTTATCCGCAAGCTCTTTTACCCGGAAGGTTCCGGCGTTTATCATTGGTTCTATTGCCAGCACCATTCCTTCGTACAGTCTTGCTCCTCGTCCCGCCGTGCCGTAGTTCGGTACTTCGGGGTCTTCGTGAAGATCACGTCCCACTCCGTGTCCGACGTAACGTCTGACCACGGAAAATCCGTTCTCCTCAGCATATTTCTGAACCGCCGCGCCTATATCGCCTATACGGTTATCGATCACTGCCTGACCGGCTCCGATGTAAAAGCATTTCCGCGTTACCTCTATGAGTTTTTCCGCTTCACTGCTTATTCTGCCGACCGGAAATGTTCTTGCGGCGTCGCCGTGGAATCCCTTGTAATACGCACCGACGTCTATCTTTACGATATCGCCCTCGTGCAGTATCTTTTTTTCCGAAGGTATTCCGTGTATAACCTGTTCGTTTACACTTATGCATGCGCTTGCGGGGAATCCGCCGTATCCGAGGAACGACGGTTTTGCTCCGCATTTTTCGATATGCTCGCGTACTATTCTGTCAAGCTGTGCAGTGGTTACTCCTTCCCGCACCGCCTGTCCTGCGAGGTAAAGCGCCTGTCCGGTTATCTGACCGGCTTTTTTCATTACCGCCAAATGTTCTTTACTTTTCAGTTTTATCATATCAGTTGCCTTTTACTGCCCGAAGGGTCAGCTCCGTGGTATCCGAAACCTTTTCCTGACCTTCTACCGTTCTGAGTTTTCCCCTCTTGCGGTAAAACTCTTCCAGCGGCTGTGTCTGCTCGTGATAAACTTTAAGCCTTTCCTTTACTACTTCCGGCTTATCGTCTTCTCTTATCTGCACTTCGGTTTTGCAGAGCGGACATACAAGTTTTCCGTCCGCGGTTTCCGGCGGGTTGTATTCGACGTGGTAAGTCGCTCCGCAGCCGGGACAGTATCTTCTGCCCGAGGAGCGCCTGACTATCACGTCGTCGGCGACATGTATATTTATCACGACGTCGATATCCTCTCCCATATCCTCAAGAGCCTCAGCCTGCGCCACGGTTCTCGGGAAACCGTCGAGAATGTATCCGCCTTCTACCGTTTTCAGTTTTTCTTTTATTATTCCGACAACCACATCGTCACTCAGCAGCTGTCCTTTTGCTATAACTTCCTTTGCCGCAATTCCTATGGGAGTTTCGTTTGCGATTGCCTCCCTTATCATATTTCCCGTCGATATTGTCGGTATGCCGAGCTTGCTGCTTACCGCAGAAGCCTGAGTACCCTTTCCTGCGCCGGGGGCGCCCAAAAATATTATCTTCATGGAAATCCTTCTTTCGGTTAATTACTCAAGAAAGCCTTTGTAATGACGCATTGTCATCTGCGCTTCGATTTCTCTTGCTGTTTCAAGAATTACTCCGACAACTATCAGCAGTGAAGAGCCTCCGAACGCAAGTGAACCGAGCTGTGTACCGGAGATGATATTGACTATCAGCGGTACGACTGCGATCACACCGAGGAACAGAGCGCCGATAAGGGTTATTCTGTTGAGTACACGGGTGATATAGTCGGATGTCGGCTGACCCGGACGAATACCCGGGATGAAGCCTCCGTTCTTCTTTAAGTTATTCGCGACTTCTATGGGATTGAATGATATCATTATATAGAAGTAAGCAAAGAGAATAATGAATATGAAGAACAGGATGGCATAGAGCCAGGAATTATAAGAGAAAATTCCGAAAAATTTATCCCAGAATCCACCATTTTTTATTTTGCTCTGGAAAATAAGCTCTATTGTGCTGGGAATCGCCACTATCGAGTTTGCGAATATTATCGGCATAACGCCGCTCATATTCAGCTTTATCGGAAGAGTTGTGCTCTGTCCGCCGTACATTTTCCTACCGACTACCTTTTTGGCGTACTGAACCGGAAGACGGCGTTCGCTGTTGGTTATGAAAACCACGAAAGCCACTGCTGCGAGAGCCGCAAAGCCTACTACTTCAACAACAACGAGGTTCCAGGCATCAGACATAGCATACGAAACAAGGCTGACTGCCGAAGCAGCGGCTGTTGCTATGATGTTGGCGAAAAGTATTATTGAAATACCGTTTCCTATGCCCTTTTCGTTTATCTTTTCAGCAAGCCACATGATAAGTGAAGCGCCTGCCGCATAGCAGAAAACTATTACGAATCCGCCGAATACAGTTTCACCGGTTTCGGTAAGGAAGCCTGCGCTTGACATGTAGAAATAATATCCGAGAGCTGTGAGGAACGCAAGCGCAACCGTGACAACACGGGTAATCTGAGTTATTTTTTTCTGACCTTCTTCGCCGCTTTTCGCCATTCTTTCAAGTGGCGGGAGCGCTACGGTCAAAAGCTGCATTACTATTGACGCCGTAATGTAAGGCGATATTGAAAGAGCAAAAAGCGTTGCCTTTGAGAATGCGTCACCGGAAAGTATATTCAGATACGCAAACAGGTTTCCGCCTGCGAGGGTAAACTGTTCCGCTATTGCCTCGGCGTCGGTAAACGGCACATGTATTGCCGCTCCTATTCTGTAAAGCAAAAGTATAAACAGCGTGTACAGCATTTTCTGACGCATTTCCGGTATTGACCATGCGTTTTTAAATGTCTTTAACACTTACATCACCTCAGCTTTTCCGCCGGCTGCTTCGATTTTGGCTTTAGCAGTTTCAGAAAATACAGCAGCTTTGACTGTTATTTTCTTGCTGATTTCGCCGTTGCCGAGAACTTTTAAACCGTCGCATGCTTTGCGGATTACGCGGTCGGAGAGCAGCTTGTATACATCTATCGCATCTCCGTCGCTGTACCTGTCGTTAAGAGTCTGAACATTTACTATTGCATACTGTTTTGCAAATCTGTTGGTAAAGCCTCTCTTCGGAAGTCTTCTGTACAGCGGGTTCTGTCCGCCTTCGAATCCCGGACGTACTCCGCCGCCTGAACGTGCGTTCTGACCTTTATGGCCTTTTCCTGCGGTTTTTCCGTTGCCCGAGCCGATTCCTCTTCCCTTGCGAAAACTCTTTGTTACAGAGCCTTCTGCGGGTGAAAGTTCATGGAGCTTCATTTTCTTTCCTCCTTTTTTATCGAGTTAATGAATTGCCGGTTGCTTATTTTTCAACCTTTACCAGGTGCGAAATTACCGCAACCTTTCCCATTACCGACGGACTTTCGTCTATCGTTATACTGTTTCCCGGACGTTTAAGACCTAAGGACAGTGCTGTTGCTTTCTGTTTCGGCTGTGCGCCTATCAGACTTTTCACAAGCGTTATCTTCATTTCTTTTTCCTCCTCAGCTTAAAGTTCTTCGACGTTAAGACCGCGGAGCTGGGCTACCTCTTCGGCTGTACGGAGAGCTTTCAGTCCTTCGAATGTTGCCTTTACGACGTTCGTCACATTGCTTGAACGCAGGCACTTTGTTCTTATGTTCTTGATGCCCGCCATCTCAATTACCGCACGGACTGCTCCGCCGGCGATTATTCCGGTTCCTTCCGGTGCCGGTTTAAGAAGAACTTTTCCTGCTCCGAACACACCGGTTATCTCGTGAGGTATTGTTGTTCCGGAAGTTGAAACCGTTATCATGTTTTTCTTTGCGTCTTCGATTGCTTTACGCATAGCTTCCGGGATCTCCGCTGCTTTTCCGAGTCCGTATCCTACGTGGCCGTTTCCGTCACCGACTATCATAAGCGCAGTGAAACGCATTATACGTCCGCCTTTTACGGTTTTTGATACTCTGTTTACAGCTACGTTTACTTCCTTTAAGTCCAAAGTCGACGCATCTATTCTTTCTTTTATCATTTCCTGCTCCTCCTCAGAACTTAAGTCCGCCCTCATGGGCGCCTTCGGCGAGCTCCTGTACACGTCCGTGATACAGATATCCGCCTCTGTCGAATACTACTTCTTCTATTCCTTTTGCCAGCGCTCTTTCCGCTACGGTTTTTCCTATCTTTCTTGCGGCTTCTTTATTTCCGCCGTATTCGGTGAAATCCTTTTCGGTTGTGGTAGCGCTTACCAGTGTCACGCCTTGTTCGTCATCTATTATCTGTGCCGTTATATTTGCATTGGAACGGTAAACACAGAGACGGGGACGCATAGCTGTTCCGGATATTTTGGCTCTGACGCGTTTATGTCTTTGCAGTCTTGCTTTATTTGTATCCTTTTTTGTTATCATCTGCTTACCCTCCTGTATTATTTGCCGGCTTTTCCGGACTTACGGCGTATACGCTCGTCTGCGTACTTGACACCCTTGCCGAGGTACGGTTCCGGAGGTCTCTTTCCTCTTACCTGTGCCGCTACTTCGCCTACGGTCTGTTTATCTACGCCTTTGACTATTACTATGTTCGGCTGCGGTGCTTCGAACGTTATACCGTTGCCGTCCTCGAATATTACCGGATGTGAATGTCCGAGAGTCAGTGTAAGGGTTTTACCCGATTTTGCCGCTCTGTATCCTACTCCGACTATTTCGAGCTGTTTTGAAAAGCCTTCGGTTACTCCCTTTACCATATTGGCAAGAAGTGTACGGGTAAGACCGTGAAGCGATTTGTTCTCCGCTTCGTCATCCGGTCTTTCTACTGTCATTACAGCTCCGTCGACTTTTATTATCATGTTTTTGTGCAGCTTCTGTGTTGCCGTTCCCTTAGGTCCTTTTACGGTTACGAGATTTTCCGCCTCGACTTTTACGTCTACGCCCGCGGGGATAGCAATCGGCTGTTTTCCGATTCTTGACATTTCTTTATCCTCCCGTTTACCATACGAAGGCGAGAACTTCGCCGCCTATATTTTCTTTTCTCGCTTTCTTATCTGTCATTATTCCTTTGGAAGTTGACACGATAGCGATTCCGAGTCCGTTCATTACCTTAGGCATATCCTCGCAGCCGGCATATATTCTGAGTCCCGGTTTGGATACTCTTTTCAGTCCGGTTATTGCTTTCTGTTTGCCTACGTATTTCAGGGTTACTTTGATTATTCCCTGTTTGTTATCGTCAATTATCTGATAACCTTTTATATATCCCTCGTTAACGAGAATATCAGCTATTGCCTTCTTCATGTTCGACGCGGGGATTTCCACCGATTCGTGCTTTGCATCATTTGCGTTTCTGATGCGTGTCAGCATATCGGCGATTACATCTGACATTTGCATTATTTAATCCTCCCTTTCTGTCCTTATTTCTTCCGGCTCACCATGACGCTTTGCGTACGCCCGGGATCTCGCCCTTGTGGGCGCGTTCACGGAAGCAAATACGGCAGATGCCGAACTTGCGGAGATATCCGTGCGGTCTTCCGCAGATCTTGCACCGATTGTATTCTCTTGTCGAAAACTTCTGAGGTCTTTGCTGCTTTACTTTCATTGACATCTTAGCCATTGCAATCTACCTCCTTATCTGGCAAACGGCGCGCCCATCAGAGTCAGCAGTTCTTTTGCTTCCTCGTCTGTCTTTGCCGTTGTCACGAATGCTATATCCATTCCGCGTACGCGGTCGACTTTTTCATATTCTATTTCCGGGAATATAAGCTGTTCTTTAAGTCCCAGCGAATAGTTTCCTCTGCCGTCGAAAGCATTGGGGTTTATTCCCTTGAAGTCTCTTACTCTCGGAAGCGCTACGCTGAAGAGTCTGTCCATAAACTCATACATCTTCTCGCCTCTGAGCGTTACTTTTCCGCCGATTGCCATTCCGGCTCTCAGTTTGAAGTTTGCCACCGACTTCTTTGCTTTGGTTACGACTGCTTTCTGACCGGTTATTGCGGTGAGGTCTCCGACTATCGCTTCCATTGCTTTGGCGTTGTCTCTTTCTTCTCCGCCCGTTCCGACGTTGATAACTACTTTTTCGATTTTCGGTATCTGCATCGGGCTCTTATATGCGAATTTCTTCATAAGCGCGGGCGCGACTTCGTTTACATATAAATCTCTTAACCTTGACATCGTCTGCCCTCCTTATATCTTCTCTCCGCATTTGGCGCAAACTCTTACCTTTGTGCCGTCCGCTTCGATTTTCATTTTGCTTCTTACGCCCTTCTTGCATTTGTCGCAGTAAAGCGCAACTTTGTCCGCATAGATTGCTCCTTCGACGGTAAGTATTCCGCCGCTTTCGCCCTGCTTACGCGGTTTTACGTGTTTCTTTACAAGGTTTACACCTTTTACTATTACTTTTCTTTCTTTCGGTGATACTTCAAGTACTTCACCTATCTCACCCTTGAGATGGCGCTGTTTGTCTCCGGAAAGTACTATTACGGTGTCACCCTTCTTTACATGAAGTGTATTCATCTGTGCGTACCTCCTTACAGAACTTCGGGAGCAAGCGAAAGGATTTTTGTGAAATCTTTTTCTCTGAGCTCTCTTGCCACAGGGCCGAATATACGGGTTCCTCTGGGTGTTTTATCTTCTTTTATTATCACGGCTGCGTTCTCGTCGAATTTGATATACGAGCCGTCGGCGCGTCTCACTCCGCGTACGGATCTTACGATGACTGCTTTTACAACATCGCCTTTTTTCACCGTTCCGCCGGGTGTCGCTTTCTTTACACAGGCTACGACGATATCGCCTATATTTCCGTACCGTCTGTCTGTACCGCCGAGTACACGGATGCACATAAGTTCTTTTGCTCCGGTATTATCGGCAACTTTCATATACGACTGCTGCTGTAACACTTCGCGGTTACCTCCTCAATTTTACACGCTCTTTGACGTATTTTAGCTTGTTTGATTATTTTGCTTTCTCGATTATTTCCACCAGACGCCATCTCTTGGTCTTTGACAGCGGTCTTGTTTCCATTATCATTACCTTATCGTCCACACCCGCTTCATTTTTCTCGTCATGAACGTGTACTTTGAGTGTACGGTGCATAACTTTTCCGTATTTCGGATGTTTTACGCTGTCTTCTATTGCCACTACGACGGTTTTTTCCATCTTGGAGCTTATAACGCGTCCGACTCTGGTTTTTCTGAGATTTCTTTCTTCCATCTTCTTATTCCTCCTTCGCCTTACGCATTCTTACTTTCGTTGATAACCGTAAGCACTCTCGCTATGTCGCGTTTTACTTCGGTTATTTTGTGGGGGTTATCCAGCTGATTTATCGCAAGCTGGAAACGCAGGTGGAAAAGCTCGTCTTTAAGCTCTGTCAGTTTTGTCTGCAGATCTTCTTTTGACATTTTTCTGATTTCTGCTGCTTTCATTGCTTACTCCTCCTCCGCTGTTTTCTGCTTTGCTATGAATTTGCACTTTATCGGAAGTTTGTGCATTGCAAGTCTCAGCGCTTCCTTTGCGGTTTCTTCCGTTACTCCGTTCATCTCGAACAGTATTCTTCCCGGTTTTACTACTGCTACCCAGTGGTCAACCGATCCTTTACCGGATCCCATACGGGTTTCGGCGGGTTTCTCGGTTATCGGCTTATCCGGGAATATCTTTATCCAGACCTGTCCGCCACGGCGGATGTATCTGGTCATCGCTATACGGGCTGCCTCTATCTGGTTGCTCGTTATCCATGCGGGTTCAAGCGCTACAAGTCCGTAATCGCCGTATGCCAGCGTATTACCTCTCATCGCTTTTCCCTTCAGTCTTCCGCGATGTACTTTTCTGTATTTTGTTCTCTTTGGCATTAACATGATTTCAGCCCTCCTTCTTCTGTGTTACGGGAGCGGCGCGTCTGCCGTCTGTGCTGAATCTCGGCTTGTCGTTTCTGTCGAATCTGCGGCCCTGGCCGTTTCTTCCGTCTCCGCTTCTTCTGTCGCCTCTTCCGTCACCTCTGCCGTCTCTTCTGCCGTCTCTGCGATCGCCTCTTCTGTCGTTTCTGCGATCCTTTCTCTCGGCACTTTCAAGCGATCTCTTGGGACCGTTTCCGGCTGCGAGGACTTCGCCTTTGTATATCCATACTTTGACGCCGATCTTTCCGTAGGTGGTATTTGCCTCCCAGAAACCGTAATCGATATCCGCTCTTATTGTCTGAAGCGGAATGGTTCCCTCGTGGTAGTGTTCGGTTCTGGCTATTTCGGCTCCTGCAAGTCTTCCTGCGCAGGAGATCTTTATTCCTTTTGCACCGAGATGCATGGCTCTTGAAATTGCCATTTTCATTGCGCGGCGGAATGCTATTCTGCCTTCGAGCTTTGCGGCTACGTTTTCTGCTACCAGCTGTGCGTTCAGATCCGGGCTCTTTACTTCAACCACGTTTATGAACACTGCTTTTTCGCCGCCGACCATCTTTTCGATCTGAGCTTTGAGCTTTTCGATTTCCTGTCCGCCCTGTCCGATTATGATTCCGGGCTTTGCGCAGTGAATGAATATTCTGATTCTTGCGCTGTCGCGTTCGATTTCAATCTTCGGAACGCCTGCAGCCTGAAGCTTTTCTTTCAGGAATTTTCTGATCTTATAGTCGGATACCAGTGTGTCGCCGAAGCTTTCGTCTTTTTCGAACCATCTGGAATCCCAGTCTTTTATGACGCCTACACGAAGGCCGTGAGGATTAACTTTCTGACCCATTCTTTTAGCCTCCTTAATTACTCTGCAGCCACTGCCGCACTGCCGCTTGTTCTTTCCTTTACGGCAATGGTCACATGGCTTGTTCTCTTTAATATGCGATTGGCGCTGCCCTTTGCTCTCGGCATCATTCTCTTAAGTGTCGGACCGGGACAGACGTAGCATTCGGATACATAGAGCTTATCCGTATCGAGCTGTTTGTTGTGTTCGGCGTTTGCCACGGCGCTCTTCAGTAATTTTATCAGGTATTCCGATGCTGATTTGGGTGTATTCTTAAGAATTGCCATCGCGACGTTGACGTCTTTTCCTCTGATAAGGTCGAGAACTATCTGTACTTTGCGCGGTGAAATTCTTGCGTATTTCAGTATTGCTTTTACTTCTGTATTACCTTCCATTCAGGTATGCCTCCTTCCGGGACGTTTCAACGCTCCGTATTTTTCTTTCTGCGAGGTTTTACCGCGCTATTATTTTCCGTTGTTCGATGTCTTTGATCCGGCGTGACCTTTAAAGGTACGGGTAGGGGCGAACTCTCCGAGTTTATGTCCTACCATATCCTCCGTCACATATACCGGAACGTGTTTTCTTCCGTCATGCACCGCTATCGTATGACCGACAAACTCCGGGAAAATGGTGGAGGCTCTTGACCAGGTCTTTATGACCTTCTTGTCTTTGGTCTCGTTCATTGCCACTATTCTGTTGTACAGTTTTACTTCAACGAACGGACTTTTCTTGCAACTTCTGCTCATTAACCTTGTCCTCCTGTATTATTTGTCGTGACGACTCTTCACGATGAATTTGTTTGTTCTTGCCTTCTTGTTTCTCGTCTTATAGCCGAGTGCCGGTTTACCCCACGGTGTTACAGGCGACGGACGTCCGACAGGGGACTTTCCTTCTCCTCCTCCGTGCGGGTGGTCACACGGGTTCATTACAGATCCGCGTACCGTAGGTCTTATGCCCAGATGACGGGTTTTTCCCGCTTTTCCGAGTTTTACCGACTCATGCTCTGCATTGGACACCGTTCCGATTGTCGCCATGCAGTCAGGTCTGACTATTCTTACTTCTCCGGAGGGAAGTCTTATCTGAGCCTGGCCGTTTTCTTTTGCCATAAGCTGTGCGCTTGAACCTGCAGAACGTACCAGCTGTCCGCCCTTTCCGGGGTAAAGCTCTATATTATAAATGAAGGTACCTACCGGTATGGAAGATATCGGGAGGGTGTTACCCGCTTTGATATCCGCATCGGCTCCGGTGTAGACTGTATCGCCGTCGGTCAGTCCTGCGGGAGCGATGATGTACTTTCTCTCGCCGTCGGTCTGTTCGATAAGTGCGATATATGCCGTTCTGTTCGGATCGTATTCTATTCCGATTACTTTTGCGCTTGTGCTTTCGTTTGTACGGCAGAAGTCGATTATTCTGTACTTTTTCTTGTTTCCGCCGCCCTGATGACGGACTGTTATACGTCCGTAGCTGTTACGTCCCGAATTTTTCTTAAGCTTTGTAAGAAGTTTTTTCTCGGGAGTGAATTTGGTTACCTCTTCGAAGGAGGGAACAGCCATATGTCTCCTTGCGGGTGACGTAGGACTAAATTTCTTTGTTGCCATTTCCGATTCCTCCCCTTATTATCTCATGCCGTCGAAGAATTCGATTGTATCCGAATCCTCTGTCAGCTGTACGATTGCTTTCTTCCAATCAGAGGTGTAACCGCTGTGCACGCCGAGGCGTTTCGGTTTCTTCTTCATGGTTATCGTATTTACGTATGCGACTTTGACTTTGAACATTTTCTCTACCGCTTCGGCTATTTCCGGTTTAGTTGCGGACTTCATTACCTCGAAAACGTATTTTTTGTTTTCGGTCATGTCCATACTTGCTTCGGTTATAAGCGGTCTTCTTATTATATCGTAGATTGTTTTCATTTGCCGTACACCTCCTCGATTACTGTGGCAGCGGCAGCTGTCATTATAAAGGTGTTACAGTTCAGCACGTCATAGACATTGAGCTGTCTTGCCTGTACCGTTTTTACGCCGGGGATATTCGCAAAACTCTTTATTACCTTTTCGTCTGCCGTGTCAAGCACTACAAGCGACTTCTTGTCTGCGTTTACCGCCTTCAGCATATCCACCATTGTTCTGGTTTTGTAGTCTTCCGTGACTATACGGTCAACCACTACTATTTCATTTCCTGCCATCTTGGAAGACAGTGCATTGAACAGTGCCACTCTCTTTGTCTTGCGATTCATCTGGATTCTGTAATCGCGCGGCTTCGGTGCGAACACTATTCCTCCGTGTGTCCACTGGGGAGAACGGGTTGAACCCTGTCTTGCGCGTCCTGTTCCTTTCTGTCTCCAGGGCTTTTTGCCGCCGCCGGATACTTCGGAACGGGTAAGGGTTGACTGTGTGCCCTGTCTCTGATTAAGAAGGTACATTCTTACCGCTGCGTGGAGGACTGCGCCGTTTATTTCTTCTATGCCGTAGATTTTATCGGAGAGCTCCATGCTTCCGACCTCTTTTCCGGTCATGTCAACTACTTTTACGTTAGCCATTTATGTTTTCCTCCTTCCGCTTAAGCTTTTACGCTGTTACGGATAAACACTATTCCGCCTTTTGCGCCCGGGACTGCTCCCTTTACCGCAATCAGGTTTTTATCCGCAGATACTTTAACTACATCGAGATTAAGCACGGTTACCTGCTCGTTTCCGTACTGTCCCGCCATCTTCTTGTTCTTGAAGACTCTGGACGGTGTCGAGTTCGGACCCATGGATCCTACCTGACGGTGTATCGGACCTGTTCCGTGAGTCATTCTCAGAACGTGATATCCCCATCTCTTTACCGCACCGGTAAATCCGCGACCTTTTGTCACACCGGTTACGTCGACCTTTTCGCCTGCTGCAAATATGTCAGCGGCAACGGTATCGCCCACATTGTATCCGGATATGTCGTCAAGTCTGAATTCTTTCAGGTGACGTTTTACGGTAAGTCCGTTCTTTTTGAAGTGACCTGCCTCCGCTTTGCTTACTCTCTTCTCGGGAGTATCGACAAAGCCGAGCTGCACTGCGTTGTATCCGTCCGTCTCTACGGTTTTCTTCTGCGCAACCACACACGGTCCCGCTTCGATAACCGTTACCGGGATTACGTTTCCGTTTTCATCGAAAATCTGTGTCATCCCTATTTTCTTTCCGATTATGCCTTTTACCATTTTTCTTTCCTCCTGTTTCAGTTATTGGTTGACAATCTGCCAACTTGACATAAAACGCCATCGGGATAAGTTTTCGGAAATCAGAGTTTTACGTCTATTTCCACACCTGCCGGAAGCTCAACATTCATGAGCGCATCCGCAACCTTCTGCGTGGGGCTCTGAATATCGATAAGTCTCTTATGCGTACGAAGCTCGAACTGTTCACGGCTGTCTTTGTACTTGTGGACCGCTCTCAGAATCGTCACAATCTCTTTTTCCGTCGGAAGCGGAATAGGTCCTGAAACCGTTGCTCCGTTTCTTTTGGCGACGTCTGCGATTTTGGCTGCTGCCGCATCGACGAGAGTGTGATCGTAGCTCTTGAGTCTTACTCTGATTTTTTCGCTTGCCATGTTTTTTCCTCCTTTAATATAGTTCGGAGTCGTCATCTTTTTTCACACGGAATCGGGTGTTTCCTTACCCGACCTAAAAATTCGTGCTGCGTTTTACCGCAACACTGCGTTAAAAAGACCGTTGCTCCGGCTGTCCTTTTTACTGACGAAAAAGGTATCCGCTGTTCCGAAGTTACCCCATAACAAGGAACTTTTATGGGCAATCTCCGAAAACACGCTTCAATCAAGCCTCACAAGTATATCACAGCCATTTTATTTTTGCAAGTGTTTTTTTAATTATTTACATTTTTTTCACATTTTCAGACTCTTGCTGACCATTGTCACCTTTTTTTCACTGCGTCTTCGGAAATCATTGAACAAATTTGCACAAGCGAAAACAGTATTAACACAGCAAAAATTAACAGGCGGCATATTTGTTTACACTTCTATTTATAAGCCAAAAACAGCCCGGAAAACTATATTATTTGTCTGCATATATATTTGGCAAATAATATCAAATTTACATAATAAAGAGCCGCTAAAAACGACATACTTTGACACTATTACCCATCTTTGTAAATTATTACATAATTTTACCAAAAAACTATTGCTTTTCGCTAAAAGTTGTGCTATACTCGTTACACGACCGGGAAACCGGAAAAAATTTCGGAGGATAATAATTATGAAAACAACTGGATTTGTTAAAAAGATAGATGAACTCGGAAGAATAGTAATACCGAAAGACATACGCAAAGCGCTCGGCGTTAACAATCTTGAATATGTTGAATTTTACTTTGATGAAGATAAAGTTGTTATAAAGAAGAGCGGCAACTGCTGCAGTTTCTGCGGAAGCGCCGACAATCTTGCTGCTTTCAAAGATAAGTATATATGCGAAAATTGTCTCTCGGAGCTTGTAAAAGAGAGCGGAGAACTCAAAAAAATCGAATCCTCACTCAAAAACATTTGATTTAAGCCTTGTTTTTGCAAAGTAATCGTCCAAAACCCCCGATTTCGTACACAAAAAGCAGTTTTTTTATATATTTTTTATAAAAAGTATTGCATTTTTTAAATAAAAATGTTATAATCGGGTAAAGATAATCGGAATTGTAGCTTTGTAAAAGAAAGGATAGGTTTTAGCCATGAAAAGACTCAGTCGCTTTTTTTCAGTTTTGCTGACAGTAATGACACTGATGACCTTGACGGCCTTGCCGTCGTTTGCCGCTCCGCTCGACGGCGTGAATTCAGGATACGTCGCCGCAGGAGTACTGGTTATCGCGGTGGTTCTCCTTTTAATAATTGTGTTTGCGGCACGCAGCAAAAAGAAAAACTCCGAGACGCAGAACAACACAAATGAAGATCCGGCAACTGAAAATCAGGCAGAAAAAACAGAGGCAAAAGAAACCGGAATAAAAGAAACTGAGGAGATGTCTGCGGCAGATGAAACCGTGACGTCAGAAAATGCTGAAACCGAAAACAATGATAAAGAAGCCGGAGCTGTACCGCAGGCAGAGTTTTCGTCCGTGACGGAAGAAAAAGTCGCTGCCGTCGAGGCGGAAGTCAAAGCTGAGAAGCCCGCCGAGGAAGTTAAAGCAGCCGAACCGGAAGTCAAAGCCGAGGAGCCCGTCGAGGAAGTTAAAGCAACCGAAACGGAAGTAAAAGCCGAGGAACCCGCCGAGGAAGTTAAAGCAGCCGAACCGGAAGTCAAAGCCGAGGAGCCCGCCGAGGAAGTTAAAGCAGCCGAACCGGAAGTCAAAGCTGAGGAGCCCGCCGAGGAAGTTAAAGCAGCCGAAACGGAAGTAAAAGTTGAGGAGCCCGCCGAGGAAGTTAAGGCAGTCGAACCGGAAGTAAAAGCCGAGGAGCCCGCCGAGGAAGTTAAGGCAGCCGAAACGGAAGTAAAAGCCGAGGAGCCCGTCGAGGAAGTTAAAGCAGCCGAAACGGAAGTAAAAGCTGAGGAGTCGACCGAAGAAGTTAAGGCAGCTGAAAAAACTTCAAAGCCTGCCGAAGAAAAAGCTGACACCAAAAAGAAAGCGGCTGAAACTGTTGCCGAAAAACCGAGCGAACCCGCTGAAACGAAACCTGAGTTTGCCGAGTTGGTAAAGGAACCGACAGCAGCCAGAGACGTGCCGAAAGAAGCGATCGATCCCGAAACAAAGACCGTATACACATTTGATGAAAAAGGAATACCCGTTCCGCCGGAAGGAATGGTAATCCGTTACAAATGGAGTTTCCTTGCCAGACTGGCACAGGCAGACGCCGAGGTAAAATACCATTACCTCACACTGCGTCGAACGCTTCTCGCCTACAAGAAAATGCGTTCGAACGTCAGCTGGAACTACGACAGCTATTTCACCGGAAGAAAGACGATAGCAAAACTCAAAATACGCGGAAAGAATCTGGTAGTATACTTCCCCATTGACCCGAAAACAATGGAAGGAACCAAATACATAGGAGAAGACTTCTCTTCCGTTTCCAGATATAAAGCGGTACCGTTTGCGTACCGTATCAACGGCACAAGAAAGTTAAAATACGCCACCGAGCTTATCGAACAGCTTATGGGCGGAAAGCCGGATGCCGAACCGCAGCTTGTTCCCGAAGAGGACGCCGAAAAGGCGCTCCCGTTTGAGGACTTCGACGCTCTTTATCTCAAAGAGCTTATAAAGATCGGTGGGTTCCTTACTCTCGGAAGTGCATCTGTCTCATCTGACGACGACGACGAATAAAATAATTCATAATCGGCTGACTCGAATGCAACACAGGGGCATTTGAGTCAGCCTTTTTATTCTTTTGTTGGTATTTCATAGCATTTTTCTTTTAGTTTGCGACAAGCAGCAAACTATGCAAAAATATAAAACAGGTCAAGTTTATGTGCAAGACTTGCCTCAATGCGCATTTGCAAATTTTAAAACCTCTATCGGTTCCGCCGAAAACAACAAGATAATCCGTTGGGACACACTCCGTAAGGAAGGTGTCCCAAGGTTTTTATATTCTGCCCTCTCAGATTGTGGATGTTACAATCCGATGCTGGCTATCTCTGTGGATCAGGTGACACATGCTTTATATTTTTTGTTTATAACTCCTTTGTACCAAGTCGGAACTGACTTTGTCATATTATCATACCAATTTAATACATCTTTCGCTTGATTTAGCATTACTTGAATTTGGCTTTCTCCAAAAGAAATAGCCCAAGGCAAAGAAGATAAAGTATTACTACTGATATAAAGTGCGAGCAACTTCCAAAACTGAACAGGAACATCATTATCAAAGTACCCGTTTACCATTCCTGTTGCAAATAAAGGAGCAGCTTGAGCACACCACACAATGCGGTTAAATTCTTCCCACGGATCTCCGAAGTCATTTCTGTTAAAATCAATAACGTAGAGTTGCTTATCGTTTCCTATCATCATATTGCCAATATGGTAATCTCCGTGCTGATAGGTCTGAGGGCGACCTCTGAGTAAATATCTGTGAGCATTAATGTAATTAATGAAAGCTTGCCCATTCTCGTACTTGACAGGACATTCTTCATACATTTTGATTTTGCGGTCTGCTTTACGATTAAAATAAATTTCCCAATCCTCTATTCCTTTGTGAGCGGGGATTTTATGAATATTCTTCAGTATTCTGCCCGCTTCAAAACCATAAGAATATTGTTCTTCGCATGTTGAATTATGTATACTTTCTTCTGCATCAACGCCATCTATCCAAGTTTGAATAAAATATACTCCTTCATCGGATGTGCCGAATTCTAAAGGTTTGCACATTGGCACACCGAGAGCTGCTACCTGACTGATAAGCTCATATTCACTTTTCTTCCTTTCATACTGTTCGATCGGAGAAACACGAAGCAGAAATTTATTCCCTTGCTCATCAGTAACACAGTATTTTTTATCTTCTGACCAACCTTTATTTATCGGTTGCTTTGTAATAAACTTATGTTGAGGCACAGTCTTTCCCTCCTATAAATAGCAAATAGTCATTTGCTCATCGAAAATTATTATATGCAAAATGATTTTTCCGTACCCCGGTCATTTTGACGGCTTACAAAAGAAAAAGGGAGATGGCTTCCTTATGAAGTCTCTCCCTTAAGATGACCTTGCTTTATATTTTGTTTACAAGAATCCGCGGAAATTCACTCCGAAAAACCATGTTTTTTATAATGAAAGCCAACCGCAAAGTACGATTTTTGTCTCTCACATTCTTTTTCTGAAAGAACTGACGCTCCGCTCTATATCTCTTTCTATCTGATCCCGTAGCTCCTGAAGGGAATCAAATTTCTTTTCTTCACGCACATAGTCGCAAAATTCAACGGCTACTATTTTTCCGTAAAGATCGAGTTTCTGTCCGATAATGTGCGTTTCACAGTTCACATCAGTGCTTTCTCCGGAAACAGTCGGGCGTGTTCCCACATTGGTGATCGCCGGATATTTGATGGAATCAACGATACACTCAGTTTCGTACACCCCGTGCTTCGGAATTATCCTTCCGTTTTCAAAACGCTGATTAAGAGTCGGCACCTGAATGGTTCTGCCGAGATTATTGCCGCTTACCACCACGCCGACAACCGAAAATCTTCTTCCGAGAAGTTTTTCCGTTTCAACCATTTTTCCTTCGGAGATCATTTTCCTGATAAGCGTCGAGCTTACCTTCAGTTTTTCCTCTCCTATCTGTGCGTAAACCGGCTCCTTGACCGTCACCGACATTCCGAGAGCCGGAGCCTCCCGGCGAATAAAATCAACGTCCCCTTCTCTGTCTTTACCGAATCTGAAATCGCTTCCGCAGACTATGCGCTTTACATTCAGATTTGCCGACAGATAAGTAAGAAAAGAAAGTGCACTCATATCCTTGACTTTTTCGTAACTTTCGCATATTGCGAATTTGACTCCGAGATCAGACAGTATGTGAAGCCTGTCCTCAACTCTTTCGATAAACGGCTTTGCAAGCGGCTCGGAAAAAGTCCAGACAGCACTTGTAAGTCCGTTTCTGTCGGCGAGTATCTCGTCAATAAGTGCGCGGTGTCCGATATGTACTCCGTCAAAGCATCCGAGAGCGCAGACAAGCTCCGTTTCCGGCGGTATCATTACCTGCCTTAAAGATCTGCTTCCGTTAAGTAAAAATTCCATTTCCCCATCTTCTCTTCTCTTTTATATTTCAGTGAGCGGCAAAATAGGTGCCTATATGTTTTCCGTCTACGGCTTTATAAAGCACCTCAGGATCTTCACCGTTCATTATAAACATCGGAACACCGTGCTCCGTCGCTATCTGAGCGGCGTGAAGCTTGGTTATAAGTCCGCCTGTGCCTCTGTTTGACTGCGAACCTCCCGCGTATGCCAGAATTTTTTCATCTATGCTTTCAACGGTCGGGATCAGCTTTGCATCCGGATTTTTATGCGGATCCGAATCGTAAAGCCCGTCAATGTCACTGAGTATCACAAGCGCCTGTGCGTGGCACAGTACCGCAACATAGGCAGAAAGCGTGTCGTTGTCACCAAACTCAATCTCCTCATACGCTACCGAGTCATTTTCGTTTACGATCGGGATACAGCCCATTTTCAGCAGAGTTGCGAAGGTGTTCTCAGCATTTTTTCTTGCCTTCGGGTTTTCCATTATGTCGCGTGTTACCAGTATCTGGGCAACAGTATGACCGAACATGGAAAAGAAATGCTCGTATATCCTCATAAGCTCGCTCTGACCTATTGCCGCCAGTGCCTGCTTGTCCTCTATTTTTTCCGGACGGTGATCAAGTCCGGTTTTTGCAATTCCGGCACCTATCGCCCCGGAAGTGACGAGCACTATATTTTTCCCCATGTTTTTCAGATCGGAAAGCGTTCTTGTAAGCGCTTCTATTCTGTAAAGATTCATTCTGAAATTCTGGTGCGTGAGAGTGGAGGTTCCCACCTTGACAACCACGGTCCCGGCATTTTTGATTATATCCATCAGTTTTACCCCGTTATATTTGTATTCGCACACATGCCTGATTTATGTATGCCCGTCAAAAATAAAAAATTTACAGTTATATTTTTGCAAAACCCTTTATTTTTTTGATAATATGTATTATCATTAAGCTTGAAGTTATATATAAAGACTTAGTCAGCCGTAAAAGCGCAGTCAGAGGCCCCTTTACAAGCGCACATAGATATTATATATCAATTCCGTGTAAATTTCAAGTGTTTTTTTTATTTTTCAGCAAAAGGAGAATCAAAATGCCGAGAGAAAAAATAACCGTCGATATAGCCGGCGTCAAACTTAATCTCATTACATCATCCGGCAAGGAAGTTATGCGTATGGCAAACTCTCTTGAAGCTTCCGTAAGAAAAAAGATGAAAAAAACTTCGGTAATGCCTGAGGCGGCGCTTGTTCTGCTTCTTCTCGAACAGACCGAAACTCTCAAAAAAAACACTGCTCTGATACACAGTCAGCAACAGCAGATATTTGCGCTGACCGAGAAAAACAGCGCTCTACTCGGAGAAATGCCGGAATGCGGTCCGATAAAGAAGGCGGAAAATGCGCTCATGTCGGAAAATGCGAAACTGCGGGAGGAAATTGACAGACTCTGCGACGAAATAACAAGGCTCCGCAGTCTTGCGGAAGACGGAAAGGAAAACGTCTGATGGGACTGCCGGAACTTCTTGCGCCGGCAGGCTCCGCAGAAGCGGTGAAAGCCGCCCTGAAAGCGGGCGCCGATGCGGTTTATGTCGGCGGGAAACTGCTTAACGCCCGTATGAACGCAAAAAACCTGACGGAAAGCGAGCTTGCCGACTGCATAAAGCTCTGTCATGAAAAAGGCGCAAAACTTTACGTTACCGTGAACACTGCCGTGCTTGACCGTGAGCTTGCAAATGCAGTGGAATACACCGATATGCTTTACATGATCGGAACAGATGCCCTTATCGTATCAGACACCGGGCTTGCCTCGCTCATAAAAGACAGATATCCCGGAATGGAACTGCACGCCAGCACTCAGGCAGGCGGACACAATGCAGACTGCGCAAAAGCACTTGAAAAACTCGGTTTTTCAAGGATGGTCTGCGCCCGTGAGCTTTCCTGCGATCAGATAAAAAAACTCTGTATGAAGTCCCCGATTGAAATCGAACAGTTCGTTCACGGGGCAATGTGCGTCAGCCAGTCGTCTCAGTGTATGGCAAGCGCAGTGATGGGAGGCAGAAGCGGAAACAGAGGCTCCTGCGCCCAGCCGTGTCGGAAATGCTATAACGGCAAATACCCTCTCAGCCTGAAAGATATGTGTCTTGCCGGACACGTTCCGCAGCTTATCGAAAGCGGCGTGGCTTCACTTAAAATAGAGGGGCGCATGAAAAGTCCGGCATACGTTTACGAAGTGGTAAAAACCTACCGCACCCTGCTTGATGAAGGCAGAAACATTACCGGAAAAGAAGCGGAAAAACTGAAAAGCGTTTTTTCACGGAGCGGTTTTACCGACGGGTATTACACAGGGAAAAAGGACAGTGACATGCTGGGGGTGCGTACCTCGGAAGATAAAAACAGCACGCTTGCGGTAAAAACCGACTTTGTAGAAATTCCTCACCGTTTGCCGCCGATAACGTTAAGCGAAAGGCACCGTCCGATGCCGGTTACACTGCCGTCAAACGCCGGTAAGATTTCAAGAAACAAACCTTATCCGACCGCAAGGTTTTATGACGCAAAACAGATAACCGGCAGAGACTTTTTCAGGCATATCTATCTGCCTCTCGAAAAGTTTGAAAGCGGGGTATGCGACGGGGTTGTACTTCCTCCGGCGGTTTTCCCGGGAGAAGAGAAAAAACTTGCTGAAATGCTTTCGGATGCGGTGAAAAAGGGAGCTACCGATGCACTGATAACTCATATAGGTCAGCTTGAAACGGTTCTTAGCTTCGGACTTAAAGCGCACGGTGATTTCAGACTGAACATTTTTAATTCGGCTGCGGCGCGCTACTGTGTGTCAGAAGGAATGACGGAGGTAATGCTCAGTCCTGAGCTTACCCTGCCTCAGATGCGGGATATATCCGCACCCAAATCAGCCATTGTTTACGGCAGACTGCCGATTATGCTGCTTACAAAGCCGCTGGGCTCAGGGGCGCTTACCGACGCCACAGGAGCAAAATTTCCGGTAATAAAGGAAGCCGGACTTGAAATTCTGCTCAATTCTGTCCCGATATATATGGCGGACAGGCAGAAAGAGCTGCGTGATTTCGGTATTATAGGTCAGCATTTTATATTCACAACCGAAAGCAGAATGCAGTGCGAAGAGATAGTTGAAAGTTACAAAAACGGAAAAGCACCGTCTTTTAAAAAATTCAGGCGCATTTTGAAGTGATTTTTATTTTAATACCAAATATGCCAATATGCCTGCCGGGCTTAACACAGCCGTCAAAACCGTCAGACTGAATTTCTTCCCTGTCGGGGATTAGAGTAGTCGGTAAAGCCGAAAGACTGGATTTGTTTCCCTGCGGGGCTTAAAGTAGCCTGTAACTCCGGCAACCTGACTTGCTCCCCTGTCGGGGATTAACGCAGCCGGTAAATCCGGAAGAAACAACTTCGATGACAATTATTTATCAAATAAAATCAGATTATCTTTTTTTCTGTCCGGATTCCGGAAGAACAAAACAAAAAGGTTTTCACATTACAAATTTTTATCAAACGGATATCTTGAACACGGTCAGAAACCCAAAAAATCAGACAGTTATGAGAAAGGATTGAGTATATGCCGATAATCAGCGGAAAGTGTCCGAACTGCCATGCTAAAATCGAACTTTACAGTACACACGCCTTTGGCGTATGCTCTTACTGCGGTAAACGTTATCTTACCGAACAGGCACTGAGCGAAAAAGAGTCATCAGGCACTTCCGAAATCAAAAAAACAGACTCCGGAGCTGCCGTAAAATCTCCTGATAGCCCGACTGTTATTTCCTCTGCTCCGAACGGTGCCATCGGTATCAGTGATATAACCGCAAAACCGCCGGTTGAATATGCTTCCGGTAACGTTGTTTACAGGGAAAACGAAAGCGTTCCCGAGCCTGCGCAGGATTACTTTCTTTCAGGCTCTTCTTTCCTTGCGCTCGGAGATTTCGAAAAAGCCGCCCAGCAGTTTCTTCAGGCGGCAAAACTGTCTCCCGGTAACCCTAAATACTGGCTTTACCTGCTGTGTGCGGCAACAGACAAATTCACACGTCTTTACCGTCTGTGCGGGGATTCTGAAACCGTAAAGGTCGGCACCAGACGCATCTACTGCTCGAAAGTTTATAAAAATTTTCTTTCAACAGCCGAAAATGATGACTTCATTTTTGTTAAAGGACAGTTCGGCGTTGATCTCTCGCCTGAAAGCGGCGAAGTCTGGGAAAACATACTGACTTATGTCATAAGAAAGAAAAATCTTCCGTTCGGCTTACTTCGTGCATCGGAAATTGCAGTATTCGCTTTCGGCAAGCTCTCGGCTCTTGCACCGGAAAAAGCCGAAATTTACAGAGACGCCCTTTGCAGACGCTTGAATCCCGAAAAAGACGGGGTACTTGAAATAAACACTCTCTGCTTTTACCCCGAACCCGTAAACGGCGTATTTTCGGCTTATGAAAATGCAGATACTGTCGAGTTTGCGTCGGACAATATGACGGGAAGCGAAAAATACAAGGCTTTTCTGCTCAAAAACAGCGTCGAAACGATCGGCATTCACTTCCCTTTCGAACAGCTTATAACCGACAGCGACGTCGAAAAAATACCGGATAAGCTTATCTGCTTCTGCGGAAAGCTGCGCAAAGTGACATTGAGTGAAAAAGTGACTTCTGTGGGAAAAAGTGCTTTTGAGGGATGCATTAATCTTTCAGTGGTGGAAAACACCGAAAATCTGAGAGAAATATCAGACAGAGCCTTTTTCGGCACGTCGATAAGGGTTCTCGATATTCCCGGCAGTGTCCGAAAACTGGGGAAAGAAATTCTCGGGTGCGGTCCGAAGGCAAGCGAACAGTGTGAAATTGAAAAATATCTGATAAAACTTGACGCTTCGCTTGCGGCAAAAAGCAAGGGCTTCAATAATGTCGGAGCGCACAAATGCGGTTACATAGTAAGAAAAAAAGGAAAACTGCGGCTTTGCTACCCGATGAAGTCGGTAAAAGGGAGCTACAAACCTGTAAGCGAACGTGAAAAAATGATATTCAAAGCTCTCGCTTATACCAGCATAGATAAAGAGGATATAGAGCTTGTAAAATCGGAAAGTAAGCTTCAGAAGATTACGGATAAACTGAAATCGCTTTTCAGACCAAAGGAGTAAATCAGTGACAAACGCACCCGGAATCGTACTTGCTTCAAATTCGGCAAGACGAAAAGAAATACTTATTCACCTCGGACTTGATCCGAAAATCATTGTTTCCGACGCAGATGAGACGGTAAAAACACCGCTGCCTGCCGATATTCTGACAATGGAGCTTGCAAAGCGTAAACTCAACGCCGTCATAAACAAAACAAAAGACGATGAGATAGTGCTGGCTGCCGATACGGTCGTGGAAAAAAGCGGAATTGTTTTCGGAAAACCCAAGGACGTACCGTCGGCACTTGAAATGCTCCGTACGCTTTCCGGAAGCACACATAACGTAGTCAGCGGAATTGCGGTACGTTATCAGGGGAAAACAGTGACTTCGTTTGAGCAGACCAAGGTGACTTTCAGAAAAATAGATGATGACGAAATAATGAGTTATATTGAGAGCGGCGAGCCGTTCGATAAAGCCGGCGGTTACGGTATTCAGGACAAAGCCTCGGTTTTCGTGAAAAAAATAGACGGGGATTACTTTAACGTAGTCGGACTCCCGGTTTTTAATTTTTTCTCGGTTCTTAAAAACGACTTCGGACTTGACGGCTTTTCTCTTTTCCGCCGCTGAGCGGATAGTTTTTATACGTAAAAAATCCGTTTTTTCAACAACAGCAAGCCGACGTTTTTAACCGAGACGCCTGACATTATGAAAAGCATAAAAATCCGGGCAAGAAACTGCGGCGCTGTAAAACAAAAACCTGATCTTTAAGAATGCATTTATTGATCGGGAAAAATTCTGCATAGGCAGTAAATGAAGGAGATTAACATGAGGAGTATCAAACCCGGCAGAGGTCCGTCTGCTTTAAGCGGGATAATAGGAATTTTTATGATCGGATTCGGCATTGTATGGACAGTGCTGGCATCTCAGATAAGCGGTATTGTCGCATTATTCGGTATCCTTTGGACGGGAATCGCCGTTGTGACCACAGTTTACAATTTTAAAAACGCTTCGCAAAAAAACCGTTATTCCACTTTTGACATAACCGACGACCGTGAAGAGCCGGATCCGCTTAATCTGAAATTCGGAAACACCGGAATTACGGAAGAAAAACAGCCTGATACCGTAAGCAGATTCTGTCCCTACTGCGGAGCTGAAGTCGGCAAAGATTTTCAGTTCTGCAATAACTGCGGCAGAAAGCTCCCCTGAAAAGCCCGGGCAGATCTCCCGAATATATCAGGAAACGTCTTTCAGCAACGTAATATTCAGAAATGTAAAACTGCAATCACAGCAAAAAACTGCGATACCGGAGGAAAAAATTGAGCAAAAAGAACGATAAACAAAAAATGTCGGAAATCATTTCTATTCTCGAAAAAAACGTACGCAGTGACTGCGCTCTCGAATACCGAGGCGATCCGTGGAAGCTGGCAGTAATGGCGAGACTTTCCGCACAGTGTACAGACCTGAGGGTAAATCAGGTTTGTGAAAAACTTTTTGAAGTTTACCCGGAAGCAGAGTCAATGGCAAACGCCGATCCGGAAACACTTGAAAAACTTGTGATGCCATGCGGACTTTACCGCGTCAAAGCCGCCAATATAAGGGAAATGTCAAAAATAATAGCCGAAAACTACGGGGGAAAAGTGCCGTTCCAAATGGAAGATCTGCTTAAACTTCCGGGAGTAGGAAGAAAAATAGCAAATCTTATACGAGGTGATCTTTTCGGGCTTGGCGGTATTGTCGCAGACACCCACTGCATAAGAATATGCGGACGCCTCGGATTTTACCCGCAGTCGCTAAAAGATGCCGTAAAAGTCGAAAAAATTCTCACTCCTCTTGTCCCTGTCGAAAAGCAGACCGACTTCTGCCACCGTCTGGTTTGGTTTGGCAGAGAAACCTGCAAAGCTCGTAGCCCGCAGTGCGGAAAGTGTCCGCTTTCAACGCTCTGCTCTGCATTTAGTGGAAAAA
>CALXUV010000004.1 GCA_944391815.1 uncultured Clostridia bacterium
TTTGCAAAGCTTCTTCGCTTATTTCGAATGCATAAGGCGAAAAGTAAGCGCCTTCGGTATACTGTCTCGGAAGATCATACGGCGTACCATACTTACTTACCGTAATGTTATCCATAATGTAATCATCGTAAAGCACTATATTGTATTTGTGTCCGATCCTCATCATCGTGGGTTTGCTATATTGGTAATATGGGTTGAAATGCATTTCATCGCGATTATCAATACTATAAGATAAATATTCAAGTTCTCCCTCTTTTATCAATTCTGAAACATCGGTTTCCCATCTTTGGTCACACATGCTGTACAGAACTCCTTCGGGAGAATATCCGAACGCTTCGATCACATCGACAGTATCGCCTGCTTTAATATTTTCAAAATTTTCTCCGCTGCCTGAAATAACACAGTCCACTCGCAGTGTCGTCCTCGTAAATGTTATTACATTGTCCGGGTTGTAGCTCATATAATCTAAACTCCCAGGCTCGGATAAAATTATATCCGAGTCTGATTTTTCATGTTTAAAGTAATACGTTTTTGATGAGATTTTTGTTACGTCAAGTACCATTCCGTCATGTTTGCAGTTATAACCTTCATGCGTTTTCGGAAAAGAACTTATAGTCTGGTAGTACGGGTATTCTACCGCATAATCATTTCTTCTGATAAAATTCACTGGGTAAAGAGTTTCCTCGTATGTCAGCTCAGCGTTTTCAAGGATATACGGATTATCTTCGGTATACTCTGCGTCTTGTACTTTTTTTAATTCAACACCTGTCCCGCTTGCCGCTCTTTCCTCTTTCCCCATGGAGCAAGAACATATTAAAACCGCGGCAAGCATTATAATTACCGTTAAACATATATTTTTTGTTTTTTTCATTACTTGTACTTGACCTCCATTTCAATATAGCTGCGGTTCTGTCAAAGTTGGTGAGAAAAGGTTTTTATTTGTGCTTTTCATTATGATTCTCCTTTCTCATTTTAAGAAAAATTTTTATTATCCTGATTATCAGCAAGGCAAAAAGACTCCGGAAATTCCGCGTCAAAGGCGGCTGTCCGGAGCCCGAAATAAATTCTAAATATTTACACCGAAGTGCGTCTATTGCATGAGAAAAAAATGCGGGAAAATTAAATAATCCGCAAGAAATATATCCGTTTGGTGTCACCGGGACAGTTCCTCTCTCCTTCATTTGCTTATCTCCTTCATCTCTGTTAATTTACAGATCGATTGGGAAAATTGCTGTTAATACGGTAACCTTCAGGACATCTTCTGTGCATATTATACCATAAATCACCTTCATTGTCAATAGTTTACATAATTTCAGTAAAATTCAGACTTTGCAAAAGTTTTTCTTTTGGTGCCACTTGCAATTGTATCGGAAAGATGATAAAATAATCAGGGAAAACTTTGACCTGAAAGTGAAAATAACCATGAGGTGATAAATGAACAATTACAATGAAACAGCAACTATAATAGCCGATTCAAAAAATATGGTGTTCTTCGGAGGAGCAGGAGTATCAACTGAAAGCGGTATACCGGATTTCAGAGGCAGTGCCGGTCTGTATAACGATAATAAAGTTTACAGGTATCGTCCCGAAGAAATACTACATTACAGATTTTTACAGACTCATCCGGAGGAATTTTACAGTTATTACAAGGAAAATATGATACATTGCGAAGCCGAACCCAATGCCGCACATATCGTTTTGGCACAACTGGAAGCCGGAAGAAAACTAAATGCAGTAATTACACAAAATATTGACGGATTACATCAGAAGGCAGGCAGTAAAAACGTGATAGAACTGCACGGCTCGGTTTACAGAAACTACTGTACAAAGTGCGGCAAAAATTACGGTATTGAAAAAATAACCGGCAGTAAAGATATTCCGATCTGTGACAGCTGTCGAGGACTCATACGACCGGATGTTGTTTTATACGGCGAAGCTTTGAACGACGGAAATTTGTATAGAGCCGAAAAGGTAATTGAAAGCGCAGATGTTTTAATAGTCGGTGGAACCTCGCTTACAGTTTTTCCGGCGGCGGGACTGATTTCCTGTTTTAAAGGTAAACACTTGATCATAATAAACTCAACCCCGACACAATACGACTGTTTTGCAGAAATTATTATCAGAGAACCGATTGCAAAAGTTTTTGAAAATATAAAAGAAGGTCTCGGCATTTAAATAAATTATACGATGATTAAATCCTGAAATAAATGATTTTCTCCTGTCAAAATTAAACACGCGATGCGTTATACACCCTACCGCGGCCTCGCCCAAGTCTCTAATTGGGTAAGGCTTAAATTTGCTGCCATGAATCTCAAAAAATTCGCAAAAAGAAAGTGGAGAGATAACCATCCCTCCGATTTCTTTGCTTTTTTCTCCTTTTTCTCTCGTCTATTTGCCAAAAACCCCTTCTCGAGTTTCCCTTGATGACCGTTTTTCGACAGACTGACAGATGGTGGCTTTACCACCATCTGCACACTCTATATCAAAAAATAAATATTTCAATCGGTTATACCTTCCTTTCCGTATTTCTCAGTTGCGGCACGGTTAATTCTTTCAAATTCGTCACCAACTTTTGCCGCACACAACTCGTCACAAATTCGATTGAACTCTGCGTACGTGATCCGTTCAAGGTCTAACCTTTTTTCAAGATATTCCACGATGCGGAGGCGATGCAGATGATTTTTGAGTTCTTCATAAAACATCTTATCCTTCTCGGGAGATTCATCCTGCCTCATCATTTTGCAGAATTCTCGAACCGGCATATCGCCGTAACGATCACGAGCATAGCTGCTTATGAGCCTTTGACGAAGCATTCTTTGCTCCTTTTCAATCAGTTCCTTCACCGGAACTTCATCTACATACAGGTCATACTCTTCCGGCTTTTTACCAAGTGAATAAAACTCGAACCATTCTTCGATAAATTTACTCTTGGCGCTCTCCTCATCTTCAGCTTCTACAATGCCATCAAAGGCAAGTGAGTTATCGTAGATGTTTTCTTCTTCCCAATTCTTAAACTCGCGTTTTACTGGGCGTTCAACGGTGATTCGATAATGGTTCAGATTGCTCAGATTTATCTGCAACTTGAACTCAAAAATGCTCACTCTGTAATTTTCTGTGTTCTCGCCGGGATAGAGCATCTCCTTGACTCGAGGCACCCATGCTTCTGCCTCCTTACGGTCATGAACCTGAATGATAATCTGCTTGCTATCCTCGTTTCTAAAAAATGCTCCAACTCTGTAATATTTGCTATTTGTCATACATCTTTTTCCTTTCTCATAATACATTTTGTCAAAGGAATCCGTCGATTCCACGCTCCTCCTTCGACTATTCTATTTTCAATGAACGCCTTTGAGGAATAACATTATAGCAGATATTATGAGAAAGTGTTAGGACACGTTTTGTCCTATAAAAAAGGAGAAACCTCCTCTCGTTCTGAGAGGAGGTTCATGCGGTCTATCTTAAAGAAGTGCGCGATTTCGTCGATGATGTAGACCTTTTCGATCCCACTGCTCACCCATCTTCTGACGGTTCGCTCGTCGACGCCGAATGCATAGGCAAATTCCGCTTGCGTACGGTACGCTGACCCTTTAATCAGACGCCTTAAATTTGCCCCTACAACTTTTCCTAAATCGGTGCGGTTTTGTGTCATAATGTACCTCATTTCTTTCTTAATACATTTTACAAAAACCTCTGTTTAAGAGACATACAGTTTCGGTCAAAGATCCCCGCATTGACCTACTTTACCGCTTTTAGCGGTCATCTGATTTTATGAAAATATTCAATTTCACCATCCGAATGGCTCGATGCGCTGCGTTAAAACGCACCGTGCTATCCCTGTTGCCAAGGATGCTTCAAATGGCTCGCCAATCATTATAGCACCTTTTGCAAAATTTGTCAAGTATTGTGAAATACATTGATTTGTTAATAATTTTGTGATATAATTTTTAATGGATATTTGTATCCCGAAGCAAATACGATTTGGCGGAGGATATTATGAAATATACTGAAATCAATATTAAGCAAGATATGCCTTT
>CALXUV010000005.1 GCA_944391815.1 uncultured Clostridia bacterium
ATTGTAGAAACTTCCAAACATTATTTATCTTGCCTTTCGGCAACGAAACACTGAAAAAATACAAATCTTTTTCTTGCGGTGATTTTATTCGGAAATCAACGAAAAAGAAGAAAATATTGCATAATGAAAAAGAGAGCCAAACTTTATTTCAAGTCTGACTCTCTTTTATAATTGATGGCATCAGCAATAATTTCTTCCGTTGATTTGCCGATTTTTTCTGTGGTACTTAAGAGCTGCGAAAGGCAAAAAAATATTAAAATCAAATTTAATTTCAGACATTATTTTTGCATTTGAGATTAGCCAATAGATTCTCAAATAAGGTTGTGAAGCATATCACTTCGGAGATGTCGGGTGATTTTTTGTTTATTTATGAAGTTTGAGGGCTAAAATCTTAATTTATTTTAGTTTGGTTGTTATATCATTTTTTAGGGAATACGATTTGTGAACAGAAGGATATGAATTCTTTTGGTTTGAGAGAACTGTATATTAATTATCTTTATTTTCTTTGTCGCTTGACGAAAAATTCTTTTTCCGCTTTTTTATGCATTCGGTAAGCAGAAATTCAATCTGACCGTTGACAGATCTGAAATCGTCGTCAGCCCAACGAACAAGCTCGTTGTAAAGCGATTCAGACAGTCGGAGCGGAATCTGTTTTTTTGAACTTTCCTTCATAATCAATAGAGAGTACCGGAGTTCACAACTGGCTGGGCGTCATGGTTTCCGCAGAGAACAACCAGAAGATTTGATACCATCTGTGCTTTTTTCTCTTCGTCAAGTTCTACGGTATTATTTTCTTTCAGTCTTTCCAGAGCCATTTCCACCATTCCGACTGCGCCGTCAACTATCATCTTCCTTGCGTCTATTATTGCCGATGCCTGCTGACGCTGAAGCATCACGGCAGCAATTTCAGTTGCATAGGCAAGATATGTTATTCTTGCTTCAACAATTTCAATTCCTGCGGTTTCAACTCGTTTGCTTATTTCGTCTCTGATTCTTTCAGCCACAACCTCGCTCGATCCGCGCAGACTTCCTTCGTCGGCAATTCCGTCACCTGTTGTGTCAACGTTCGGGGCTACATCATAAGGATAAATCCGGACAACGTTTCTCAGCGCAGTGTCGCATTGCAGCGAAAGGTATTCCTTATAGTTGTCAACATTGAAAACCGCTTTAGCTGTGTCGACTATTCTCCAGGTTACGGCAATACCTATTTCGATAGGATTACCGAGGCAGTCGTTTATTTTCTGTTTGTTATTGTTGAGTGTCATAATTTTAAGAGATATTTTTTTGCTTGTGGAATCAACTACATTCTGTCCTGCGCCGTTTTTGAGAAGCGGGAATTCGCTGCTGACATCTCCGCTCTGACTCAGCTTGGTTTTTGCAGCAGGGTTTACCGAAACGCAAAAGGGGTTAACAAAGTAAAAACCGTCACCCTTTATAGTGCCTATGTACTTACCGAAAAGGGTGAGCACAAGGGCTTCTTCCGGCTTCAGAACGCGCAGACCGAGCAGAGGTATCCAGCCGAAAACCACCAGAATGAGACCTATGACCAGAAGAACACCGCCGAGTACATCAGAACCGTTGCCATCAAGCCGCATGCCTCCTACTATAATCAGTACAACCGACAGCAGTAGCACCGATAAAGTTGCTATCAATACCGGCATGCCGTTTTTTTTGTTTTGAAGATTAATTTCTTTCATAAAAACCTCCGATTTGAATTTTGATATTAAAATGATATCACAAAAATATCAATGTGTCAAGTATTTTCCGTAATATTTTTCAATTTATGATAAAATCCTGCTATGTCGGCATATAATAAAATAAACATTTTTCGGATGAAAGCGAAAATACAAAATTAAGGAAATGTTTCCGATAAATACAGTATAGGGTTATTTTTTGAAAAACTGAACGTAAAAAAGCAAACTGAAACGGAAAAACCGAAAATCTGATTTGGTTTAATATGCAAAACACACACGGTCTGAACGGACAGAAAGAGGTAATTATATGTGTGGGATAGTAGGCTACACCGGAGAAAAACAAGCCGTAAGCATACTCCTTGAGAGTCTTGAAAAACTTGAATACAGAGGGTACGATTCTGCGGGAATAGCTGTTTTAGGCGAAACGGAAGGAACAGAGGTCGTAAAAAGCAAAGGAAGGCTGAGTGCTCTGAAACAGAAAATCAACGGGTCAGAACAAATCAAAGGCAGTTGCGGAATAGGACATACCCGGTGGGCAACACACGGTATTCCTTCAGAAGAAAATGCACATCCGCATTTCAGCAACGACAAAAACGTTATTGCGGTCCACAACGGAATAATAGAAAATTACTCGGAACTGAAAGAAAAACTGAAAAAGGAAGGGTATACTTTCTATTCTCAGACAGATACCGAGGTTGCTGTAAAGCTGATCGATTATTATCTGAAAAAGTACGGGCAGGGACCTGTTGATGCGCTTTCGAGAATGATGCTGAGAGTCAGCGGATCATACGCCATGGCTATAATGCTGAGAGATTATCCCGGCGAGATATTTGCAGTAAGAAAAGACAGTCCGATGATTATAGGCATGAGCGGAAACGAGACGTATCTTGCTTCCGATGTACCGGCTATACTTAATTACACCGACTGCGTTTACTATGTCGATAACTGTGAAATAGCTCACCTCAAAAAGGGAAGTGTGGAGTTTTATAACATTGACAGGGAGATTATCGGTAAAAAACCGACTAAGATAAACTGGGAGTGTGAGTCTACCGACAAAAAAGGCTATCAGCACTTTATGCTCAAGGAAATTCATGAACAGCCAAAGGCAGTCAGAGATACATTAAATTCGGTTATCAGGGACGGAAAGATATCTTTCGAAGGACTCGGTATATCAGAAAGCGATATTCGGAAAACCGAAAGTATCTGCATAGTCGGATGCGGTTCAGCTTATCATGCGGGCGTGGCAATCCAGTATATCATTGAGGATTTGTGCGCTGTACCTGTAAGAGTGGAGCTTGCGTCTGAATTCCGGTACAGAAAACCCGTCTTGCCTGAAAATACGCTGGTAATAGTAATCAGCCAGTCAGGCGAGACGGCGGACAGCCTTGCGGCACTGAGACTGGCATCAAGTCTCGGATACCGCACGCATGCGATAGTTAATGTTTACGGTTCAACAATAGCCAGAGAAGCGGATTCAGTGTTTTATACTTCAGCCGGTCCGGAAATAGCTGTGGCTACAACAAAAGCGTATCTTACCCAGCTGATAGCCGGATATCTGACAGCGCTCGGTTTTGCCTCTGTGAAGGGAAAAATCAGCGAAAGCAAACTTGAAGAGTTAATTATGGAACTGCAAAGCATACCGGATAAAATTGTTTCTATCCTGAGCGATAAGGAAAGGATACAGTGGTTTGCCTCAAAATACTCGAACGCAAGCGACGTGTTTTTTATCGGCAGAGGAACAGACTATGCAATAAGCATGGAGGGAAGCCTGAAAATGAAGGAAATAAGCTATATACATTCCGAGGCTTATGCGGCAGGAGAGCTTAAACACGGTACGATATCTCTTGTGGAAAAGGGTACGCTTGTGGTTTCTGTTCTTACTCAGCCGGAGCTGTTTGATAAAATGATAAGCAATATGTCAGAGGTAAAAAGCCGCGGCGGTTACGTTATGGGTCTGACAGGCAAGGGAAATTACGAAATTGAGGATACGGCTGATTTTACGGTTTATATTCCGCAGACCGATCCGCACTTTGCCGCCGCACTTGCCGCTGTACCGCTCCAGCTGATGGGTTATTATATAAGCGTTGCGAAGGGTATAGACGTCGATAAACCGAGAAATCTCGCAAAAAGCGTGACAGTCGAATAAAAATCAGAAAAATATCTTGACAAAATAAAAAAAGTGTGTTAGAATAAGGCAAACCGATGAGGAAGAGTAAGTAACTGACAGGGATGCTTTCCAAGAGAGTCGCAGACGGTGAGAGTGCGGCAAAGCTACCGGCAGCGAATGGACTTCCGAGGGCAAGATGAAAGAATTTCAGGTCAGCGGGTGACCGGAAAGACGAGTATTCAAGCCGGAGATGACGCTCCGTAAACAAAGGTCGGCATATGAATGTATGCATGAGAGGACGCCTGAGGGGGCGTCAAGCAGGGTGGCACCGCAGGATGATTATTTCCTGTCCCAGCATTACGGGACAGGAATTTTTGTTTTTGTCCCGAAAAAAAAGAAAGGAAAGGTGACAAAAATGTCAGAATCAAAAATCCCTTACAAAATCTATCTTGAAGAAAATGAGATGCCAAAGTATTGGTATAACCTGCGTGCCGATATGAAAAACAAACCCGCACCGCTTCTTAATCCCGGAACTCTCAAACCGATGACTGAAAAAGAGCTGTCAGGCGTATTCTGTGACGAACTGGTAAAGCAGGAACTGGATGACAGCACAGCAATGTTTGAGATTCCCGAAGAAATCAGAAATTTTTACAGAATGTACAGACCTTCTCCGCTTGTAAGAGCCTATTGCCTTGAAGAAAAGCTTCAGACACCCGCAAAAATTTACTACAAGTTTGAGGGTAATAACACAAGCGGAAGCCACAAACTCAATTCAGCAATAGCACAGGCTTACTATGCCAAAAAACAGGGACTTAAAGGAGTAACCACCGAGACCGGAGCCGGTCAGTGGGGAACAGCTCTGTCAATGGCGTGTTCTTATTTCGGACTTGACTGCAAGGTGTTCATGGTAAAGGTTTCGTATGAGCAAAAACCTTTCAGAAGAGAGGTAATGCGCACATACGGAGCGCAGGTTACCCCCTCGCCTTCAATGGAAACCGAGGTCGGAAGAAAAATTCTTGAAAAGCATCCCGGAACAACCGGAAGCCTCGGTTGTGCAATTTCGGAAGCCGTCGAAGTGGCTGTTAAGAGCGAAGGATACAGGTATGTGCTCGGAAGTGTACTTAATCAGGTACTGCTGCATCAGTCAGTCATTGGACTTGAAACCAAAACGGCTATGGACAAATACGGCATAAAACCGGACATAATAATCGGTTGTGCCGGCGGCGGCTCAAATCTCGGTGGACTTATCGCGCCGTTTATGGGTGAAAAACTGAAAGGAAACGCCGATTACAGGTTTATCGCAGTCGAGCCGGCTTCATGTCCGAGCTTTACGAGAGGAAAATTTGCATACGATTTCTGTGATACGGGAATGGTCTGTCCGCTTGCCAAAATGTATACTCTCGGAAGCGGATTTATCCCGTCTGCAAATCACGCAGGTGGTCTTAGATATCACGGTATGAGCAGCACTCTTTCCCAGCTCTGTCATGACGGTCTTATGGAGGCAGTGAGTGTGAAGCAGACAGCAGTATTTGATGCCGCTGAAAAATTTGCAAGAGTTGAGGGAATACTTCCTGCTCCTGAAAGTGCTCATGCAATAAAGGCGGCAATTGACGAGGCACTGAGGTGCAAGGAGACGGGTGAAGAAAAGACAATTCTTTTCGGACTTACCGGAACCGGATATTTTGATATGGTAGCTTATGAGAAGTTCCACGACGGAAAGATGCAGGATTTTATCCCATCGGATGAAGATATAGCGGCGTCACTCTCGGGACTTCCGAAAGTTGACTGATGTTGACTGAGTAAGTCAAAACTTTACGAGTGCGTAAAAAGTAATAATATTTCCGGTACTGACAATCAAACGATAACCCGGTTTACTTTCTCTTTAAAGCAAGAAAAAAGAGCAGTAAGGGAATTTTTGTATTGAACATTATTTTTCATAACAAATTGCGGATACTTAAAAAACTGCATATCAGATTTTCCGAAAGCTAAGAAAGACGGTAAACCGGGCCAAAGTTAACAAGTTTTTCTGATTCTGTTTTAACTTGGTAACGGTTATTGCCAACAAACTGTAATACGAAGTAAAAGGCGAGATAGCAGCTAAGAGGAGTAAACTCAATCTGTTCTCTTGACCGCAAACTGTTCCTTCAATGAAAGAATTAAATATCAGCTTTTTAAAATTTGAAAGACGAAATAATATACGGAATTTTAATTTTGAAAAGGTTAATTCAAAAGGAGAATTTGTATGAGGCTTCTTCATAAAGAACTTATACCGGAAAAGTCGGAAATTCTGTACCATGAAGAGTTTACGGATGATGTGCTCAAACGTGACTTTGAAATCCGCGGAGGCAAGTGGCGTACCGGTGACGGCTGGCTGATAGGAGAAAATCCGGATAACTGTCCGGGCATGGTTATTTCCAAACGGAATTTCACCGGAAATGTAATGCTTGATTTCAAAGCTGCTACAATTCCCCCGTGCACCCACGACATAAATGTGATGTGGAACGGAAGCTGGAATGAAGAAAAAAACACGAGAGATGTTGCGTATGTTGCCGGAATACAGGGCTGGTGGCACGGGAAGGTCGGATTTGAAAAATCTCCTGATTACAGACTTAACGTAGCGACACAGATATTTGATTTTCAGCCGGGAAAGATTTATCGGGTTCAGGCAGGAAGCATAGACGGACATATTTTTGTTATCATAGACGGTAAACTGGTTCTTGAGGTGACCGATCCTGATCCGATTGACACCGGAAAATTCGGTAGGGTGGGATTTGAAGCCTATTGCAGTAAGCTGAAATTCACAGACTTTTATGTAAAGCGTCCGTACTGGGAGGCTGTAAGCGAAAAATATCAGCCGGAATTTTCCTGAGCGGCAGTAATTTAAGGTAAAATTTAAAGTAAAAAGCTGCATTCCGAAAAAACGGAATGCAGCTTAAATCAGTAAATTATATCAGCAGAGCGTATCTTAACCGGAAACGTACGATCCGCAACCATTGCGAGATGATCAAATAAGTCTCTTATACATTTCAGTACTCAATATATTTTTTATTCCAGATAACAGCGGTTTTAATTGGTGCGCCTTTTGAATAAATTATATTTTCGTACGCGTCTATCGGGTCGGATGTGAACCTATCACGGTCGATAAGAGAAACTATTTCATCGTACCTGCTCTCAGATAACAATTCAATTGCTTTTTCCATATGGCTCTGTCTGAAATTAATAGATCCGAAAATCAGTTGATTTTTAAATCCGAAAGGCATTGTGTCATACGAAACAACCGGACCTAAGGAGAAACTGTCGTAAAGCCCGTTGCAGCCGAGAACACCTTGCTCAAATGCAATACGGTGTTCAATGTTGTTTCCGGATGTGCCGATAAACAATGTGGCTTTTCCGCCGAGTTTGTTTTCAATCGCCTGTGCAAGCAATTCGTCGCTGTCATAGTTGCTTCTGACGTAGTCAGCGCCGGTAATATCAAGCGCAAATTTTACTTTCGGCGATTCTTCCTCGCTCCTTGCAACAAATACAAGCTTGCTGTGAGGATATTTTCTTTTTATCAGATCACCGATGAACATTCCTGTGGTTCCGAGACCGAATATAACTGTGCGGTCGAAAATGTGGTTTACGGCAAGAGCTCTTGCTTCCTTTTCACTTAGTCCGGTTTTCGCCATTTCGACACGGAAATTATGTGCTTCGCCGAGATCTTCAATGCGTTCAAGCTGAAAGAGCATACAGGCATAGGGATCGGAAAATACAAGTTTTTTAGCGGCGTCAAGTTTTAGTTTACCGTTATGCACACAGCTTTCCGGAATAGGAAGCAGCATGTCGGGATTATAATAGTTACAGTCCGAAAAAAGACCGTCTGCCCCGTCACAGCCGTACTCAAAATATGTCTCTTCTTCGGTGAATCTTGTCGGATCGCAGCTGTTTCCGCCTCTGATCAGAACCACCGCAAATCTGTTTTCAGACGGCACGTAAACTACGCCTTCGTGACCGTTTATCAGTCGCTTTTTGCCGTAAGGGAATTTTTTGTCAAGTTTGTTTTCACGTCCCATTTTCATCAGCTCAAAGTCTGTTCCGCAAAAACCGGCAAATACGGTTTCGCAGAGAACGCCGTTTTTTCAGGTTCAGTTCGCAGTCTGCGTCTCGCTGTGTTTTCTATTTCAACTTCTCCGTAGCAGAGAGGACTGAGCTTGTCATTCTGAAAATATGTGCCGAAAGTTTTCATAACATGCACCTTGTTCATAGTTTTTTAATAAGTTAACCGATTAACATTATAGCATGAGTAAAATAATTTGTCAATATCCGCAAAGAAATAATTTTATGCGAAAAAGAAAAGGACCGGAGGAAAAATATGCCGAATATAGCAGAAGTAGCTGAACTTGCCGGAGTTTCAACAGCAACCGTTTCAAAATATTTAAACGGTGTCAAGGTAAAAGCCAAAAACGCCGCGGCAATTGATGCGGCGGTAAAGAAACTTAATTTTCATCCAAATGACTTTGCAAGAGGGCTACGAACCAATAAATCCATGTCTGTCGGAGTTATACTTCCGGAACTTGACAACCTGTTTTTTACATCGATAATATCAGGTGTTGACGAAATACTTGACGCACAAGGTTACAGTACTTTTGTGTGTATATGCCGTTCGGATCCTATGAGGGAGAAGAAGAAACTTGATTTTCTGAAGCGGAAAAAAATAGACGGACTGATTGCAGTGCCATGTTCTGATACATCGGACTTTGTAAAAGGACTTGAAGGTATACCGGTGGTGCTGATAGACCGCCTTTCAGGTGCCGGTAACTGCAGTTGTGTGCTTTCTGACAATTTCAGTGCCGCATATAACGCTACTGAAAAACTGATATCGTGCGGACATAGCAAGATAGGTGTTTTGCTGGGACCGGACTCAAACTATACCCCGATAGAAAGGCGCTCCGGTTTTACTGCTGCAATGTCAACGCATATGCTCACACCTGAGCCTCAGTATATAAAAACAGGAGCGTACCGTATCGACTGCGGTTACAGTATGACAAAAGAGCTTATGTCGCTCGACACACCTCCCACTGCAATATTTGCAACGAATAACGAGCTGACAATAGGGGCGGTAACTGCGCTCAGTGAACTTGGTCTTATACCGGGCAAAGATATTTCGTTGATAGGTTTTGACAGTGATACGCTTGCAAAGGCTATGAATCCGGCTCTTACGGTCATGGTTCAGAATGTCGGAGAAATAGGCAGGGCGGCAGCTAACAACCTGCTGGAACAGATAAAAAGTGAAAGCACAGGCAGGTCTCAGATAATCAGAGTGCAGACGGAAATGCTGGAGGGTAACTCGGTTTGCAGTATAGAATAGCAGTAAAATCTGCTGTTTTTTCATGTTTTCTATCATATTTTTGAAACAGGAATATTTAATCTCAAAAACATAAGGTCATTACGTAAATGGCCTTTTTGCTTTCGGAGCCGAGGTTAAATAAATCAGTGACGCAAAACGGCATTATTTGTGGGTTGCTAAGTTAATCAAATGAATTTCGATAATCGATTTCGGTGCGACAAAATTTTTCTGAAAATATTTCAAATAACAAAATCAGCTTAATAAAGGTCGGAATACCGTTAAAATACACAATTAAATAGTCTACAACTCAGATAAAAAACTCAGATCTATGAAAATCGCAGTATTTTTTGAGACGACAGAAAATATAAATATCAAACGTTTACGTTGATAAGCATTTAAATTTTACCTTATTTCTGTTTAGTGAAATCATCGCAGACACTTACATAGTTTATAAATTTCAGCTGAAAAATTTTTTAAGGAACTTGACAAAAAGCAGAAAGCGTAGTATAATCGGGATTAAGTTAATCGATTTACAATTTTTGCAGATCGAAATCCAATTTATGTTCAATTGACCGTAATTTTCAGGTTATTCTGTTAAGGACGAGTAACGTTGTTTTGCCGGTTAATTAACGTGAAATATACGCTTTACAGCAGAAAGTATCCTAACCACGATGTATAATTGAAGCTTTCTTCTGCAAATTTCAGGCAGTGAAATTTATTGAAATCAGGTTGTGAAAATAAAATATTCTGTATGTGCAGATAAATATTCAGTAATCAATATATGCAGATAAAATGTTTATTAATCAGTGCTTGTAAATAAAATATTTAGTAATCAGGATGTGAAAATGAAGCATCTTACTCTGTAATTGCTGAAATAAAATTGCGGTAATATGAAGTGTTTTAACTCCTTCTGCAAAAAACAATTTCCCGCTTCGGTCGTTTATGGCAGAATTTTTACAGTAATAAAGTTTCCGCAAATCAAGCCGTATTTTTCAGCTTCATTTGCGAATTTAATGGGAGAGTTAGTATGAAAAACAATAACGAAATAAAAGAAACAGTTATTCAGTTCGGTGAAGGCGGATTTCTTCGCAGCTTTGCCGATAAATTTTTTGATGTGATGAACAAAATGGGGACCTATGACGGTAAAGTCGTGGTAGTTCAGCCTATTCAGACAGGTCTTTGTGATGTTTTAAATGAGCAGAACGGTAAGTATAACCTTTTTCTGCGCGGAATATCAGCCGGCAAAGAGGTTTGCGAGCACACTCTTGTTCAGTCAGTAAGCCGTGCGATAAATCCGTATACCGACTATCAGGCGTTCCTTTCTTTGGCGGACAGTCCGGATTTCAGAGTGATAGTTTCCAATACAACTGAAGCCGGAATTGAATATCTGGGAACTGAAAAACCGGATGATGCTCCGCCGAAATCTTTTCCCGCAAAGCTGACGGCGCTTTTATACAGAAGATATCTTGCCGGACTTCCCGGATTTATAATACTTTCTTGTGAGCTGATAGACAGAAACGGCGACGAGCTTAAAAAATGCGTGGAAAAATACATAGAATTATGGAAGCTCGGGGAAGAGTTCAGAAACTGGGTGCTCAGTGAAAACAGTTTTTGCAGTACGCTTGTCGACCGGATATGTACAGGTTATCCGAAAGATGAAAACGAAAAAAAGAAGCTGTCGGAAATTTGTCCCGGCGACAGACTGATCGACACTGCCGAAATATTTCATCTCTGGGTAATTGAAGGTGATTTTGAAAACGAACTGCCGTTCAGAAAATCCGGCATCAATGTTGTCTGGACAGACTGCGTCGACAGTTACAAAAAAAGAAAAGTCAGGATTCTTAACGGTGCGCATACTTCAATGGTCCCTGCGGCACTGCTCTACGGTCTTGAAACGGTAGGGGAGTGCATGAAGAATGAAAATGTCCGTAAGTTCCTTGAAAAATGTATTTATGACGAGATTTTGCCGACCATCGGGGAGAGTGAAGAAAACCGGGACTTTGCCGCCTCAGTGTTTGAAAGGTTTGAAAATCCATACATAAAGCATATGCTTATGTCGATAGCTCTTAATTCAGTGTCAAAATTCAAAGTAAGGGTTCTTCCCACAATGCTTGAATACAGAGAAAAGAACGGAAAAAATCCCGAGGCACTTACTTTTTCACTTGCGGCACTTATTGCGTTTTACAAAATTGGCACGCCAAATGACCTGCCGGAAGTTACTGAATTTATGAAAAACAGTGAAATTGCGGAAATACTGTCTTCATCTGAAATCTGGGGACAGGATATTTCGGTATTCAGACCGGAAGTTGAAAATTGGTTCAGCCTTATAACCGAAACGCCGAAAGAAGAGTGGTTTAAATGGGTAAAATAATTATAAGTCCCGAAGATAATGTGGCAGTAAATACCGAAACCGGGTTTAAAATTGCTGTAAAAGATATAAAAAAAGACAAAAAAATAATAAAGTACGGATTTCCGATAGGTCATGCGACAAGGGACATAATAGCCGGAGAAACTGTTCACACGGATAACATGGCAACTGACCTTTCCGGTTGTATTGAATATAAGTACAGCCCGACCGTTTTTCCCCAAATCAGACCTATTGAAGGTTTTTTTGAAGGCTACAAGCGTTTTGACGGCAGCGTCGGAATAAGAAACGACATAATCGTCATACCGCTTGTCGGTTGCATTAATCCGGTAGCTCAGAAAATTGCAGCAAAATACGGCATTACAGCATATACTCATCCTTACGGTTGCTCACAGCTCGGCGATGATCATAAAACAACTCAGAAAATACTTGCAGGACTTATAAAAAATCCGAATAACGCAGGAGTTTTAGTGCTCGGTCTCGGTTGCGAAAACAACACAATGGAAAGTTTCAAGGCAGTTCTGGGTGAACACGACAAAACAAGGACGGAGTTTCTAATCTGTCAGCAGTGCGATGATGAAATTACCGAAGCCGGAAAGCTGATTGACAAGTTAAGAAAAAGGGCAGAAGCGGACAGACGGGAAAAATTTCCGGTATCAAAGCTGCGCGTCGGTCTAAAATGCGGCGGCTCAGACGGTTACTCCGGAATAAGCGCAAATCCGCTTGTCGGAAGTTTTTCAGATATGCTGGTTTACAGCGGTGGTTGCTCGGTCATGACAGAAGTGCCGGAAATGTTCGGAGCAGAACAGCTGCTGATGGACAGAGCAAAAAACAAAGAAGTTTTTGACAAAACGGTACGTCTCATAAATAACTTCAAGCAGTATTTTGAAAGTCACGGTCAGGTAATTTATGAAAATCCTTCACCGGGAAACAAGGCGGGAGGTATTTCAACACTTGAGGAAAAATCTCTCGGATGTACTCAGAAAAGCGGGAGCGCACCGGTAAGCGGTGTGCTGAATTACGGTGAAAAGCCTGAGGGCGGAGGACTTTATCTTCTGAACGGTCCCGGCAACGATATGGTTGCGGTAACC
>CALXUV010000006.1 GCA_944391815.1 uncultured Clostridia bacterium
CAATCCTTGTCTTGCGCCACCTCTTGATGTCATTGATTTTTGTCATGCTACAAGAACGCAAATAGATATTGATATGTATTTATTTAATTCTGAAAATGAATAAGCAACCCCCGGCAGACTTAAAAAAATCTGTCGGGGTGAATCTTTGTTTTCTGCGGTTTAATTTTTATTACCCGTATGGGCGTTCTGTGAACGCCCGCGGGCGAACGCAGTTCGCCCCTACTTAAAAAATCTGTCGGGGTGAATCTTTGTTTTCTGCGTATCAACTTTTGATTATCCGTAGGGGAGACCTGCGGTCTCCCGCGGGCGAACGCAGTTCGCCCCTACCGCGTGTTATGCAAATATTTTGTAATTTCTCCGCTAATTTTGCACGCCATTGCAGTCGGTTTTTTGTTTTAGAATTTTGCGGAAAAGTCAGACGGAAGGTAAATGAATCAGGTTTTTTATGTAAAAATAACTGAAAAGAGGTGTTTCAGATTTCCAGAGTATTCAGAATCTGCCTCAGTTCTTTTACCTCATCGGAGGTCAGGGTAATTCCTTTTCCCATTCTCTCTTTGTCTTCGGACCAAGTGCGGATGTCATAAACCGCATTGCGGTCATTCCAGCTGACAAGGTTGATTTCCTTAGTCCATCCGTTTCCGGTTTCGGAAAGCACACCGATCTCTTTGACTACTTCGTACTTAATTTCTGCCATACTCCTTTTCCCCGCTTTGCGGAGTTCCTCACTTTCCTTTAATAATACTTTTTTAACTTTTTATATACACAAGGTCATTATATCATACGGGTATGGCAATGTCAACAGTTTATTTAAGAAAAAGATAAAAAAATTAAACAAAAGTTAAAAAACTGAATTTATGCTTTCAGTGCGATTGTTTTACGTCGCGTGATTTGAAAAATTTACTGAGTACAACTACCGTGATAATCATAAGTACTATTGAGACCGGCAAAACAATGAAAATATTTCTTATGAACCCTGCAAGGATATATGATACGAATGATACAGCGGCAACGGTAAAAGCATACGGCAGCTGAGTTGCAACGTGAGTAACGTGATCGCATTTGGCTCCTGCGCTTGCCATAATCGTCGTGTCGGAAATGGGCGAGCAGTGATCTCCGCAGACCGCTCCGGCAAGACATGCAGAAATACCGATGATGTAAAGAGTAGAGGAGGGATCGAAGATTCCGGTTACAATCGGGATAAGTATGCCGAAAGTTCCCCATGAAGTCCCGGTGGAAAAGGCAAGGAAGCAGGCAACTACAAATATAATAGCCGGAAGAAGACTGCGGAGTCCCTCGGCGGCATTTTCCATTACGCCGGAAACAAATATGTCAGCACCGAGCCCGCTTGTAATTCCTTTGAGTGTCAGGGCAAATGTAAGAATCAGAATTGCCGGAACCATTGCAACAAAACCTTTGGGTATGCACTCCATGGCCTGTTTAAAGGTTATGGCTTTTCTTGCGATAAGGTAAATAATCGTTATTATCAGTGCGAGAAGTGCTCCGTAAGGCAATCCGACAGAGGCGTCGGTTCCTGCGAAAGCATCAATGAACGAAACTCCGGAAAACAGTCCTCCGACATAGAGCATTCCGAGTACACAGAAAACGATGAGTAATGCAACAGGAAGCAAAAGATCAAGCACGATGCCTTTTTTGTCTTTTTCGTCGGAACTTGTGTCGGAATCTTCAAGTCCACCTACATCACCGTTTACCATTGCGTTAAGCTCATAGAGCTTCATCGGACCGTAGTCGAGGTTGAGTATAATTATACCGATTATGAACACAAACGTGAGTATCGAATAGAAGTTGTAGGGAATAGCAAGGCAGAAAAGCTCTATTCCGGAGTAAACGCCGTCCGTTTCCGCCGCAACGCTTGAAACAGCGGCAGCCCAGGACGATATAGGCGCAATCATACAGACAGGGGCGGCGGTCGCGTCAATGAGATAGGATAGTTTTGCTCTTGAAACCTTGTGGCTATCGGTTATCGGAGTCATTACCGAGCCGACTGTCAGACAGTTGAAGTAATCGTCAACAAAAATGAGAACTCCGAGAATGAATGTCGCGAGCATTGCCCCCATTCTCGTTTTGATGTTTTTAACAGCCCATCTTCCGAAAGCGGCTGCACCGCCCGATATATTTATCAGTGCGACAAGTATACCGAGGATTACCAGGAACACAAAAATGCCTGAGTTCCATGAATCGGCAACTGAAGCGATGAATCCGTCGGTAACAATACTGTCCCATGCATGAACCGGGTGGAAGTTTGCGTAGAAAAGTCCTCCTACTAAAACTCCGATAAAAAGCGAGGAGAATACCTCTTTGGTGATCAGAGCCAGGAAAATGGCGACAACCGGAGGAATAAGCGACCAGAATGTAGCGTAAAGATCGCTTGGTGCAGTTACCGATCCGGTAGAACCGCAAGTGTCACAGTCATAAACCAGTTCTCCCTGACAGATGTCGCAGTCGCCTCCCCCGCAGTCACAGAGAAGGTATCCGAGTCCGCCGCAGTCCGGGCAGTCGACCGTGTGGGTTGAGTCTCCCCATAAAGCAACCGTCGCTCCCGCAGTGATAAGTACAGCAACTACACAAACGAAAGCAATCAGATACTTCAGATACTTTTTTGAAGTAAGCATAAGCCTGTCCTTTCTTAAAAGAAATTTAATCTGTGGTTTTCATTCTATCACAAAATACGACAAAAATCAACATTTTCAGCAAATTGAAATATTTTCGTGTTTATTTACAAAATCTTATGCCGTTGTATATCATTAACGGCAAATGTTGTTTTTTGAACGAAATCGGCGCTTGTCATTAATTTGTTGGAGTTTGACTGGATTTTTTTGTTAACATCTGAGCACAACAAAGACAAAACAACAAAATTCAAAAAAAACAAAGAAAAACTATTGACAAAAACAAATGTTTGTGATAGAATTGACTCGGCAATATAAAAAAACTGAAATTCTAATCAGATTGATAATATAACAGGGAAAAAGAGGTGTGCTCCGGATGAAGTTTTACACGGAAAAGATAGCAAAATCGGACAGAATACCAAAACTTGTTTCGGCGCTGTTTGAAAAAATGCCGCAGATAGAGGCGGACAGAGCCGTTTTGCTGACCGAGTCTTATAAGAGCACCGAGGGAGAACCGATAATCACGCGGCGTGCAAAAGCCTTTGAGCATATTCTCAGAAATATTCCTATAACAATAAGAGATAACGAGCTTGTGGTAGGAAGCGCTACAAAAGCTCCGAGAAGCTGTCAGGTGTTCCCGGAATATTCATACGAATGGCTTGAAGCGGAGTTTGATACGGTAGCCACAAGAAGCGCCGATCCGTTTTACATATCGGAAGAAACCAAATCGGTACTGCATGAGGTCTATAAGTATTGGAAGGGAAAGACAACAAGAGAACTGGCTGACGCTTATATGTCGGCAGAGGCGAAGACGGCGTTTGAACATTCTGTTTTCACCCCCGGAAATTACTATTTCAACGGTGTAGGGCATGTGACCGTTGATTATCCGAAAGTTCTTTCAGCAGGATATTCCGGTATTATAAGTGAAGCTGAGGAAAGGCTTGATAAACTGAGCCAGGGAGATCCGGACTACGGCGAGCAGTACCATTTCCTTACGGCGGTAATTATCTCCTGCAAAGCTGCCGTTCATTATGCAAAAAGATATTCTGTTCTTGCCGCTGAAATGGCGGAAAAAGAATCGGACGCAAAAAGAAAACAGGAACTTGTCGAAATATCCCGGATATGCGCAAAAGTTCCGGAAAACGGAGCCGGTTCATTTTATGAGGCGTGCCAGTCGTTCTGGTTTGTGCAGATGCTTTTGCAGACGGAGTCGAGCGGTCATTCAATTTCTCCCGGAAGATTCGATCAGTACATGTATCCATACTTAAAAAAAGATCTTGATGCGGGAAAAATAACTTACGAAAAGGCCCAGGAGCTTATTGACTGCATATGGGTAAAACTTAATGACCTGAATAAATGCAGGGACGCCGAGTCAGCTGAGGGATTTGCGGGTTACAGCCTGTTTCAGAATCTTATTGCCGGAGGACAGAACAAATTCGGCAGGGATGCGACCAACGACTTGTCGTTTATGTGCATAACTGCAACCGAACATGTATTTTTGCCTCAGCCGTCGTTTTCGGTGAGAGTCTGGAACGGAAGTCCGCACGAATTTCTCATCCGTGCCGCTGAGCTGACGGCAACCGGAATAGGACTCCCGGCTTATTATAACGATGAGGTAATAATTCCTGCGCTTCAGAACAGAGGACTTACCCTTGAAGATGCAAGAGATTACAATATAATAGGTTGTGTCGAACCGCAGAAAGCAGCAAAAACGGACGGTTGGCATGATGCAGCTTTCTTTAACATGCTCAGACCACTCGAAATGGTTTTCTCTGAGGGAGTGGATAAAGGAGAGCTTATCGGCAGGAAAACAAAACCGGTTTCGGAAATGAAAACCTTTGATGAGTTTCTGTCGGCATACAAGGAGCAGATGAATTATTTTATCGGACTGCTTGTAAATGCGGATAATGCGATAGACAGAGCGCACGGAGAAAGATGTCCGCTTCCGTTCCAGTCGTCAATGGTCGATGACTGCATAGCAAGAGGAAAAAGTGTGCAGCAGGGAGGAGCGGTTTATAACTTTACCGGACCTCAGGGATTCGGAATCGCCAATATAGCAGACGGTCTTTACGCAATAAAAAAACTTGTTTTCGATGAGAAGAAATATACGCTGCAGTATTTCAAAAAAGCCCTTGAAGATAATTTCGGAAAACCGACCGACCAAAAAATGGCGGAAAAACTGACCGGCAAGGTGGTGAAAGCTCTTGCGGAAAACGGCAGGGAAATATCAGAGGAGCTTATCAGATGCGTTTATGACGAAATAAAGACCAATAAGTGCAGTGAATCCGAGAGGGCGGGATATGAAAAGCTCCTTGCCGATATTGAAAGTCTTGACAAATACGGCAACGATGTTGATGAAGTTGACACCTTTGCAAGGGAAATGGCTTACATATATACAAAGCCACTTGAAAATTACAGAAATCCACGTGGAGGGATCTTCCAGGCAGGGCTTTATCCGGTGTCCGCAAACGTTCCGCTGGGTGAGCATACAGGAGCAACCCCGGACGGAAGACTTGCCTTTACCCCGATAGCCGACGGTGTATCCCCGGCTGCCGGAAGAGACAAAAAAGGACCGACTGCGGCGGCAAATTCAGTTTCGGCACTCGATCATTTCATTGCATCAAACGGAACGCTTTTCAATATGAAATTTCATCCTTCGGCATTAAGCGGAAGAAGCGGACTTGAAAGCTTTGTCGCGCTGGTCAGGGGATATTTCGATCGGAAAGGAAGTCATATGCAGTTCAATGTTGTAAGCCGTGAGACTCTCCGTGACGCACAGAAGCATCCGGAAAAATACAGATCCCTTGTCGTTAGGGTTGCCGGTTATTCTGCACTGTTCACCACGCTTTCAAAAGGGTTGCAGGAAGACATCATCAACAGAACCGAACAGCAGAGTTTCTGATACTTAACAGTCGGAGTGCAAAAACGATTTTTTGTATCCGTTGATGTAATCCGGAATCTTTTGAAACACTTTTTTCACTGAATTTGATTTTCCGGCAGTTCAGACGGTGCAATATGCAGGGAAACTTCAATGCCGGAATAAAACAGGTGATTTCCGGACTATGTTTTGCAAAAAAGAAGCGGAAAGGATTTTTTACCGGAATGGAAAACAGCAGACTTTCGGTACAGGGGCGTATATTCAATATTCAAAGATACTCCATACATGACGGACCGGGAATAAGAACGATAGTGTTTCTTAAAGGTTGCCCGCTCCGGTGTCGGTGGTGCTGTAACCCGGAATCCCAGAAATATGATACGGAGACGATGGTCACGGCAGGTAAAACGGAAACCGTAGGCAGGGATGTTACCGTAGAAGATGTTATAAGCGAAGTCGAGAAAGACAGAGTTTACTATCTCAGATCCGGAGGCGGCATGACGCTTTCCGGCGGAGAGTTTACCGTTCAGCCGGAGTTTTCACTTGCGCTTCTTTCCGAGGCACATGACAGAGCGTTGAATACAGCTGTTGAAACCTGCGGATTTGCGGCGTCGGAAGTCTTTGAAAAACTTTTACCTTACATAGATACTGTAATGCTTGATATAAAGCATACCGACAGCGAAAAACACAGGCTTTATACCGGACGGGACAACACCGTTATCAAGGAAAACGCCGTGTTGCTCGCAAAAAAAGCAAGAAAACTGATAATAAGAACGCCGGTGATTCCCACGTTTAACGATACAAGGGAAGAAATCGGAAAGATAGCGGAGTTTACCGCTTCGCTCGGAACTGTAAGTGAACTTCATCTGCTGCCGTATCACAGAATAGGCTCTGACAAATATGCAGGGCTCGGCAGAGAATATATGATGAAAGATATAAAAGTTCCGGAAAAGGAAAAAATGGAAGAACTGCTTAGTGTTGTGAATGCGGCAGGGCTTAAAGGACAGATAGGCGGGTGAGAAAATGCTTACCGATAATTCGGAAAAACAGAGAATAATACAGGAGCTTGTCCCGGGAAAGCAGATAACGCTTGCTCACATAATCGCAAATCCCGATGGGGTGCTTTACAAAAAGCTCGGACTTGATCCGGCAGTGGAGTACAGTAAATCGGCGATAGGACTTCTTACGATGAGTCCTGCGGAAACGGCGATAATAGCAGGAGATATAGCCATAAAATCATCCGGGGCGCAGCTTGGTTTTGTCGACAGATTCAGCGGAACAGTTATACTTACCGGAACATATTCGGAAGTTGAATCGTCGCTTAAAGCCGTAATGGAATACTGTGAGAAAACGCTGGGATTTACCGTATGCAATCTGACAAAAACTTAATGAAAAAAACTCTGCTTGTCGGCAGACACGGCGTCGGTAAAACAACCTTGAAACAGGTGCTTCGGGGTGAAAAACCGATGTACGTCAAAACCCAGAGTATGGAATACGGAGACTGGCTTATCGATTCTCCCGGCGAGTACGCCGAAGTGCACGGGCTAAACGCAGCTCTTGCAATTTACTCTTACGAAGCTGAAGTTGTGGCGATGCTTATTTCGTCTGATGACGACTATTCGCTTTTCCCGCCGAACTGTGCGAGCATGATAAACAGAGACGTAATCGGAGTTGTGACCAAAATCGACCGTGGCAGTCCCGGAAGAGCCGAAAACTGGCTGAGACTTTCCGGTTGCAAAAGAATTTTCCTTGTCGATTCGATAAGCGGAAAGGGAATAAGGAAACTGAAATCTTATCTGCGTAAAAGCAGTCAGGATAAAACTGAAAATAAAACAAAAACAAACATAGAGGAGAACAAAAATGGTTAACGAGTACGAGGTAAAAAAACAGATCTGTGAGATCGGAAAAAGAATTTACAACAAAGGAATGGTTGCAGCAAACGACGGTAACATCTCTGTAAAGATAAGCGAAAACGAATTTCTTTGTACACCGACCGGAGTAAGCAAAGGCTTTATGACTCCCGAATACATATGCAAAGTCGACGCTACGGGTAAGGTTATACAGGCAAACCCGGGATTCAAACCCTCTTCCGAGATAAAAATGCACATGAGAGTTTACCGTGAACGTCCGGATGTCAATTCGGTAGTTCATGCGCATCCGCTCTATGCAACATCCTTTGCAATTGCAGGCATACCGCTTACCGAACCGATAATGCCCGAAGCAGTAATAGCTCTCGGATGCGTTCCGATAGCCGAATACGGCACACCTTCAACCGAGGAAATTCCGGATGCGGTTTCCAAATATCTGCAGCATTACGATGCGGTTCTGCTTGCAAATCACGGTGCGCTTTCCTTCTCGGATTCACTTCTGAACGCTTACTACAAAATGGAATCACTTGAGTTTTACGCTCAGCTTCTTTACCAGTCAAAAATGCTCGGCGGACCTAAAAAACTCACCGATGCACAGGTCAGCAAACTTTACGAAATAAGAAGAAAGTTTGGTCTTAAAGGAAAACATCCGGCGGACCTTTGCCCCAATGCAAAAGAAGGTAAGCCCAGCTGCCATGGATGCGGAGGAAGCTGCAGTTCGTCAGGTGCCGATAAAGACCTGGTTGAAAAGGTAACCAAGCTTGTTCTCGAACAGCTCGGAAAATAATCCGGTAATCTTATGAATGAAAAAGAAATAATAGAGGCCGTCAGACTCGCTGTTGAAAAGTTTTCGGGCGGAGTTGAGAAAATGACGCTTGCTCTTGCGGAAACTCTTGCCGCAGAAACAATGAAGATTGCGGAAAATGCAGGAGTAAAAGCGGTGGTATGCGTTTCCGACGAAGCAGGAAACCCTAAAACGGTGAAATGCATGGATGACTCGTATATTGCAAGTTACGGAATAGCCGTAAACAAAGCGTATACGTCGGTAGCGCTGAAAATGCCTACATCCGAACTGAAAAAACTCGCCCAGCCCGGTCAGCCGCTCTACGGCGTACAGTTTACCGGCGAAGGCAGGATAATTATTTTCGGAGGCGGAGAGCCGCTTTACTCAAAAAGCGGAAGGATAATAGGCGGTCTGGGTGTCAGCGGCGGAAGCGAAGAGCAGGACACCGGGATCGCAAATGACGGTGCAAAATTTTTTGAGAAAATAACCTGAAAGGAAAAGATGAAATGAATTCAACCGATATAGAACAGATAGTCAGAAAAGTACTCGAAAATATCGGAAACGGAAGTCCGGACAATAAAAAATCAAGCGGACCGATTCCGACAAAGTCGCGTGTTGCAATGCTGACTAAGCCTGAACATTTCGATATCCGGGAGTATAATATACCCGAGGTCGGGGATGACGACATACTGGTAAAAGTTGAGGGATGCGGAGTCTGCGGTACAGATGCGCACGAATTCAAGCGGGATCCGTTTTCGCTAATTCCCGTGGTTCTCGGACACGAGGGAACCGGCGAGATTGTCAAAATGGGTAAGAATGTCAAAAAGGACAGCGCAGGCAAACCGCTTGCAATAGGCGACAAAGTTGTTACCTGTATGATTTTCAAAGATAATCCCGATATCACCATGTTCGATTTGAATAAGCAGAACGTCGGAGGAGCTGACGTATACGGACTCCTTCCGGATGACGACAAGCATCTTAACGGTTGGTTTGCCGATTACCTGCTGGTAAGAGGAGGATCGACAATATTCAACGTAAGCGATCTTGACCTTGACAGCAGAATACTGATAGAACCTTGTGCAGTACTTGTTCATGCGGTGGAAAGGGCAAAAACAACCGGAATACTCCGCTTCAATTCAAGAGTAGCGGTTCAGGGGTGCGGTCCGATAGGACTTATCTGCATAGCAGTACTCAGAACTATGGGTGTCGAAAATATTGTTGCAATTGACGGTGAAAACGGCAGACTCGAATTTGCAAAGAAGATGGGCGCCGGCAAGACGGTCAATTTCAAGGATTATAAAGGTACGGAAGCACTTGCGGAGGCGGTAAAAGACGCTTTCGGCGGCTACCTTGCAGACTTTGCATTCCAGTGTACCGGTTCTCCTGTGGCACACTCAAACATATACAAGTTTATAAGAAACGGCGGAGGACTCTGCGAACTCGGTTTCTTCATAAACGGCGGAGATGCAACGATAAATCCGCATTTCGATATATGTTCCAAAGAGATAACGATAGTCGGCTCATGGGTTTATACGCTCAGAGACTATGTAACAACATTTGATTTTCTCAAGAGGGCAAAGGGAATAGGACTTCCGCTTCAGGAGCTTATAACCCATAAATTCCCGCTCGAAAAAATAAATGAGGCTCTTGAAACCAATCTGAAAATGACCGGACTCAAAATAGCGATAGTCAATGAGTAAGCGGTAACCGGAGGCAAAGATGGGAAAAGCAACCGGTATAATTGAGGTATACGGACTTGCGGCGGCATTTGCGGCGCTTGATGCAGGATGCAAGGCAGCTGACGTAACGGTGGAAACCTTCGACAAAAATAAACCCGCAAACGCAGAAAAGCTACCGGTACCGCTGATCGTGATGATAAAATTCAGAGGAACGGTAGAAGATGTAAAGGCGGCAGTCGAAGCGGCGGAAGAAACGGCAAAGTCGATAACCGGAGTTATAAGCAAGCATATAATTTCCAATACCGAGCCGTCAACGGAAAAAATGTTGAAGCTGAACGCCTTTGACAAAAAATAAATCCGCATACGATTTACAAAAACGGTTTTGGTATAACCGCATATCAGAATTTTAAACAAAACCGAAAAACATAACATTCGCAATAAACAAAAACATATTGAAAGGTAAGGAAAAAGCAATGGCACTTGAAGCACTCGGAATGATAGAGACGAGAGGACTCGTAGCAGCAATAGAAGCAGCTGACGCAATGGTAAAAGCAGCAGAGGTAAAACTGATAGGAACTGAAAAGATCGGAAGCGGACTGGTATCCGTAATGGTAAGAGGCGATGTCGGAGCTGTCAAAGCAGCAACAGAAGCCGGAAGCGTAGCAGCATCAAAGCTCGGAGAACTGGTGGCGGTACACGTCATACCCCGTCCCCATGCCGACGTGGAGAAAATACTTCCTCAGCTTTAATAGAATGCGTGTAAGCAAACGCAAACTGACGGAGGAAAAATGAAATCACTCGGATTTTTCGAGGTAAGCGGTGTAACCGCGGCGATAGACGCACTCGATATAATGTGTAAAAGCGCAGAAGTTTCGCTTGTCAGCTGGGAGAGAAAGCTCGGTGGACGTCTGGTGACATTGATAATTACCGGAGACATTTCGTCGGTAAAACAGGCGATAGAGAGCGCAGCGGAAAAATGTATAAAAAAGCCGTGTGCCACTGTAGTAATTGCAAGACCTCACAGTGAAACGGTAAGACTGGCGGAGCTTTCGGCAAAAAGGCTTCAGAAAAACAAAACCGAATAATATTTGCAAACAAAACCGGATAATATTTACTTAAACGGCAGGAAATCCGGTCATATCTTTTAAATTTGGTACTGATAAAAAAGAAAACTCCGGAAAAACTACGGCAGATATTTGCTCAGAGTCATCCGGAAAAACGAAAAACCCGGACTGAAATTTGCGAAAGCTAACGGTGAAAACGGTTTCAGATCGGTAGCCCCGGGTAAAACCGGAACAGTAATCTCAGATAAAAATAATTAAATCTCAAAACGGAGGAAAAAATTATGGCACTCGAAGCACTCGGAATGGTGGAAACAAGAGGACTTGTAGCGGCGATAGAAGCAGCGGATGCAATGGTTAAAGCGGCAAACGTACAGCTTATCGGAACCGAAAAGATCGGAAGCGGACTGGTATCCGTAATGGTAAGAGGAGACGTCGGAGCTGTCAAAGCGGCAACCGAGGCAGGAAGAGCGGCGGCATCAAGGCTCGGAGAAATAATTGCGGTACACGTAATTCCCCGTCCTCACGCAGATGTTGAAAAAATTCTGCCTGTACTTAACTGAAAAACTAAAACCAACCCAATACAATAAACGGAGGAAAGAAAAATGGCACTCGAAGCACTCGGAATGGTGGAGACAAGAGGACTTGTAGCGGCAATAGAAGCTGCGGACGCAATGGTGAAAGCGGCAAACGTAACTCTTATCGGAACGGAAAAAATCGGAAGCGGACTGGTATCCGTAATGGTAAGAGGAGACGTCGGAGCTGTAAAAGCGGCAACAGAAGCCGGAAGCGCAGCAGCGTCAAGGCTCGGCGAAATCGTAGCCGTCCATGTTATACCCCGTCCTCATGCGGATGTTGAAAAAATTCTGCCGTCACTCGACTGATTAAGGCAAAAGAAGATCCGTACAGTGCCCTTTAGGCGCTGTACGGAATGATTCTTTATTTGTTTTTTCTTGCCGGGAATTCAGAAACTGAATGTCGGGCAAGGAAAAATAAAGGATTATATTCGGAGGCAAAAATGTTAATAGGAAAGGTTACCGGATGTGTAGTGTCGACGAGAAAAAACGAAAAACTTGTCGGCAGTAAATTCATGATAGTTGAGATAAAAGAGGAGACCGCACAAATGAAAAAGATCGTTGCGGTAGATAACGTCGGTGCCGGAATAGGCGAGCTTGTGCTGGTGGCGACGGGAAGTGCCGCAAGAATCGGTTGCGGCGAAGAAAAAGCTCCGATCGATGCGGCGATCGTCGGTATAATCGACAGCGGTCAGGGACTCGGAGAACAAATCTGAATGTCTAACTGAAAATCAGGATAAGGGTAATTAAAATGGAACTTGCTGAGCTTAAAGAGCTTTTGCGGAAAAGCGGCGTTGTCGGAGCTGGTGGAGCCGGTTTTCCGACTTATGCGAAACTGACTGACAAGGCCGACACAATAATACTTAACTGTGCTGAGTGCGAACCGCTTCTGCGACTTCACAGACAGGTTCTCGAGCTTTATACCGATGAAATACTATCAGCATTTACGGAGGTTCTTAAAGCAACCGGTGCGAAAAGAGGTATTGTAGCTGTCAAAGAGCATTATGTAAAGACAGTACAGGCTCTGGAATCGGTGATAGGTGATTATTCTCAGCTCAGTATATATAAACTTGAATCAGTTTATCCGGCGGGAGACGAAATAATACTGATAAAAACAGTAACCGGCAGAACTGTAAATCCGGGAGAGCTTCCGGCTTCGGTAGGAGTTACGGTGGTGAACGTTGAAACTATGTATAACGTCTGGCGTGCGCTTCACGGAAACCCGGTTACCGATAAATTTGTTACTGTTGCGGGTGAAGTCAGAAATCCCATAACGGTTTGCGTACCGATCGGAACAAAACTGAGCGAACTTATAAAGTTTGCCGGAGGGCTGACCTCTGAAAGCTGTGCGGTTATAAACGGCGGACCGATGATGGGAAAACTGACAAGTCTTTCTGACGTAGTTACTAAGACGACAAACGCCGTTCTTGCTCTTCCGGAAAAAAGTCCTGCGGTGACTTCCAAAAAGGTCAGCCCGAGAATAAGTTTGCTTCGTGCGATGTCGGTCTGCTGTCAGTGTCATACCTGTACAGATCTTTGTTCGCGTCATGTAGCCGGTTACCCGGTAGAGCCGCACATGGTTATGAGGGTGCTTTCAAACGGAGGCAAGGGAAATACCAATGCTATCGCCGGAAGTATGTACTGTTCCGGATGCGGTCTTTGTCAGAATTATTCCTGCCCACAGGGGCTTTCTCCGAAAACTCTGATAGACGAGCTGAAAGCCGAGGCGAGAAGAAACGGTATAAAACCGGTAAAAGGACTGAAAGCTCTTGAACATACCGAAAACGAGGAATACAGAAAAGTTTCGGTAGAGAGACTGACAATGAGACTCGGAATAAAGAAGTATGACACCGAAGCTCCCGTAACCGGAGGTTTCCGTACAGACAGAGTGAAAATCAATCTTTCGCAGCATATCGGTGTTCCGGCAAAACCTTGTGTAAAAGTCGGCGATGCTGTAAAAAAAGGTCAGGTTATAGCCTTGGCGGCGGAGAACTCGCTGTCAGTAGACATACATGCTTCTATTGACGGAAAAGTGACGGAGATAACCGAAAAATACATTGCAGTAACCGTGCTGAGCTAAGGTGAAGTTATTAGAACGAGGGAGTAAAGGAAAATGAACAAGGCTATCGGAATGATAGAATTCAAAACGGTTGCGTCAGGAATAACTGCGACGGATGTTATGCTGAAAACAGCTGACGTCGAAGTAATAATGGCTTCACCCGTATGTCCCGGTAAATATATTGCAACGGTTGCGGGTGAGATAAGCGCAGTAAAATCGGCAATTGAAGCTGCGGAAAAATATAATCCCGCAATGCTTATAGATAAATTTCTTCTCGGAAATCCGCACGAAACGGTACAGCCCGCAATCTGCGGTATACTCGACGTAAAGGAAAAAGGCGCGATAGGAATTATTGAAACGTTCACGGCGGCGTCTGCTGTGGTAGCTGCTGATACGGCGGCAAAAACCGCAGTTGTCGAGCTTATAGAAATCAGACTTGCAAAGGGAATGTGCGGAAAATCGTACGTTATAATGACCGGAAGTGTTTCTGCGGTAACGGCTGCGATAGATAAGGCAAAATCCGAAGTGAAGGACGGATGGCTTCTCGATACCAGCGTTATAGCAGGACCGGACAGCAGACTTTGGGAAAGCATACTGTAAAAAACGGAGGTATGGCATTTGCTTGCAATAGAAAGAAGAAGGGAAATCCTCGAAAGGCTGCGGTCGGACGGAAAGGTCCTTGTATCCGAGCTTGCCAGAGCGTTTGACGTCACAGAAGAAACTGTGCGCAGGGATCTTGAAAAACTTGACAGAGAAGGACTTGTCTCGAAAACTTACGGCGGTGCGGTATCAAAAGGAAATTCTTCGCTTGATCTACCTTACAGCGTAAGGGTATCGGTAAACGTAAGTGAAAAAGAAAAAATATCGGAAACAGTCGCTAAGTATGTAAACGACGGCGACCGGCTTATGATTGATTCAAGTTCAACAGCGATATATATCGTGAAAAAGCTGAAAAGCAAGAAAAATCTTACGATAATAACAAATTCGGTAAAAATTCTGCTTGAACTTGCCGATAAGTCAGATTTCACGGTATTATGTACCGGAGGAAGTCTTAAAGAGGGTTCACTGTCACTCGGCGGCTCTTCTGCGGAAAAGATGATTTATTCTTACCATGTTGATACTGCCATTTGTTCATGTAAAGGTCTTGACATGAATCTCGGTGTAACCGATTCAAACGAACTTGACAGTCTGATAAAGAAAGCGATGTTTTCCTGTGCCGAAAGGAAGATTCTGGCGCTTGACGGCGGGAAATTCGACAGTAAATCATTTGTCAAAGTTTGTGATGTAAAGGATCTGGACATGATAATAACAGACAGTGAGCCGAGAGAGCAGTGGAAAAGTTACTGCTCGGAGAACGGTGTTGAAATTGTATTCTGATTAATAAAGAAAGAGGTAAACTATGAAGATTCTTGTCTTGAATTCAGGAAGCTCATCTCTTAAATACCAGCTTTTTGACATGGAAAACGGTAACGTGCTGGCGAAAGGAACATGTGAAAGAATAGGAGCCGGCGGCACGATAACTCACAAAAGACCGGGAGATAGCGATTTTTACGAAGAAAAAGAACTGAAAAATCATGAGGCGGCGCTTGAGCTTGTACTCGAACTGCTTGTGTCTAAGGAACACGGGGTAATTGAGTCCGTTTCCGAAATTGAGGCAATCGGACATCGGGTAGTTCATGGCGGAGAAAAGATCAGGTCGTCAACGATTATAGATAAGACAGTGCTTGAATATATGGAAAGTACTGTGCCGCTCAATCCTCTGCACGGTCCTGCGGCAATAGCGGGCGTAAAGGCTTGTCTTGATCTTATGCCGGATGTACCTCAGGTTGCGGTATTTGATACAGCGTTTTATGGGGATATAGAGGACTTCAGATATATTTATCCGATACCGTACGAATATTATCAGAATGACGGAATCCGCCGTTACGGGTTTCACGGAACGTCGCACAGATATGTAAGCGGACGTCTTGCCGAAGTGCTTGGAAAACCTCTTGAAAGCCTCAAAATCATAACCTGCCACCTCGGAAACGGTTCGTCGATAACAGCGGTAAGCGGAGGGAAAGCTGTTGATACATCGATGGGCTTTACACCGCAGGAAGGAATAATGATGGGTACTCGCTGCGGAAGCATAGACCCGACAATAGTACCGTTCATTATGAAGAAATACGGCCTGACACCGGATGAAGTCGAGGACATACTCAATAAGAAGAGCGGACTTCTCGGGGTTTCCGGTTTGTCAAACGATTGCAGAAACGTTTGGCAGGCGGCAAAAGAGGGCGATTACCGTGCCGGACTTGCCATAAAAATTCTGGTAAACGGCATAAAGCGTCATATCGGAGCTTACTGTGCCGAGATGAACGGAGTCGACGCAGTTGTGTTTACTGCAGGAATAGGTGAAAACCAGTCAGATATAAGAGAACTTGTCTGCAAAGATATGAGTTATCTCGGAATAGAGATTGACGAAGAAAAGAACAGAAATTTCGAGAGAGGCAAACCTTTCGATATTACCGGTAAAAATTCAAAAGTACAGGTATGGATCATCCCTACTGATGAGGAATACATGATAGCAAAGGATACGCTAGCACTTGCGAAAAAGAAATGAGGTTGACTGAAAAATGGCAAATATATCAGAGTCGGAAATAAGGGAGATCGTAAAAAAGATTCTCGGCGAAAAAAAGGCGCCGGATACAAAATGGTCGTCAACTGAATATGACGGAAGAAAGTTCATAGGAATTTATTCCGATATGAACGAAGCGATAGACGCCGCCGAAAAAGGGTATAAAGCAGTAAGAGCAATGACTGTTGAACAGAGAGAAAAAATAATAACCGAAATAAGGCGTTTGACAAGGGAAAACGCTGAAATTCTCGGACAGCTCGGCGTAGAGGAAACCGGGATGGGTAATGCCGAGCATAAAAGATTAAAGCACCTTTTGGTAGCTGATAAGACACCCGGAACCGAGGATATAGTTTCGGAGGCAAGGACTGGGGATGGCGGACTTACTCTCACCGAAATGGCGCCTTTTGGCGTTGTGGGTGCGATAACTCCGAGCACAAATCCTTCCGAAACGGTAATATGTAACAGTATAGGTATGATTGCGGCAGGTAACGGAGTGGTATTTAATCCTCACCCGAATGCCATCGCAACTTCAAACTATGCCGTAGACCTGGTTAACAGAGCGTCAAAGGCTGCGGGAGGTCCCGATATACTTGTTTGTTCAATGGATAATCCGACAATGGACAGCGCAAAGATTATGCAGACACATCCGAAGATAAAACTGCTTGTATGCACAGGAGGCCCGGGTGTTGTAAAAGCGGTGCTTTCTTCCGGAAAAAAGGCTATCGGAGCCGGAGCCGGAAATCCGCCGGTCATCGTTGATGATACCGCTGACATAGTAAAAGCCGGTAAGGATATAATCGACGGTTGCTGTTTTGACAACAATCTTCCCTGCATAGCTGAAAAAGAAGTTTTTGCTTTCGATAATATAGCGGATCAGCTGATAGCTGAAATGAAGAAAAACGGCGCATACATGATAAATTCAGAACAGGCGGATAAACTCGCCGGTATAGTTCTGGTTGAGAAAACTTCAAAGAGCGGCACCAAGGTGAAAACAGTAAGCCGTGAGTGCGTAGGCAGAGACGCTTCGGTACTGCTGTCCAAAATCGGAATATCCGTCGGCAAAGAAGTAAGGTGCATAATATGTGAAACGCAGTTTATGCATGATTTTGTTCAGCATGAGCTGATGATGCCGATACTGCCCATTGTAAGAGTCAGAAACATTGAAGAGGCGATAGATCTGGCGGTCAAAGCCGAACACGGCAACAGACATACGGCGCATATGCATTCAAAGAACATAGATAATCTTTCGGCATTTGCCAGAGCGGTTGAAACAACTATCTTTGTAAAAAATGCTCCGTCATACGCAGGTATAGGTTTCGGCGGAGAAGGTCATACCACTTTCACAATAGCCGGTCCGACAGGAGAGGGCATTACGTCGGCGAGATCTTTTACACGTAAACGCAGATGCGTGATGTCAGACAGCTTCCGCATAATCTGACGTAGGTGAGTGTAAACAGTTTCAGAAACTGTTTTTCAAAAATGCAACATGCGTAAAGCGGAATTTTTCCGGCTTAGCGCGGGAAAGGAACAATGTAATGAAATATACTGAAAGCGAGATAAGAGAGCTCGTCAGTAAAGTGCTGGAGGAAACCGCAGCAAAAAGCGAAGAAGAAATTCCGGTCGGAGTTTCAAACCGTCATATCCATCTGACAAAAGAAGATATGGAAACTTTGTTCGGTGAAGGGTATAATCTGACTCCGGTAAAAGACCTGAGTCAGCCGGGACAGTATGCGTGTAAAGAACAGCTTACCCTGGTCGGTCCGTCTATGAGGGCAATAGAAGGTGTTCGTGTTCTCGGACCGTTAAGAAAAAACACTCAGGTTGAAATTTCAAGAACGGACAGCTTCGTTTTAAAAAACAAACCACCTGTCCGGGAGTCGGGAGATATAAAGGGTTCGGCGCCTGTGACAATAGTGGGACCGAGGGGAACTGTCAGCATAAAAGAGGGCTGCATAATAGCAAACCGTCACATACATATGTCGCCAAATGAAGCGGTGCAGTTTGCAGTTTCCGACGGCGATTACGTAGACGTTCTTGCCGACGGAGAGAGAAAAACAATGTTTTATGATGTGCAGATAAGGGTAAGTGACAAATTCAGACTCGAAATGCATATTGATACCGATGATGCTAATGCCGCCGGAATAGGTAACGGAGCGAAAGTAAAAATAATTAAAAGGACATAAAAAATTGCTTTCTGACTGTCAATAAAAAATCAAACGTAAAGTCATGCTTTAACAAAATTTTTGCGGTTCCTTAAAACCGCTTATAAAAAACCTTGTAAAAATAATAATACGTCCCACGACAAGCGGTTATCAGCCGGATTTTCGTGGGGCGTTTTTATTTATACTCATACGGAAATAATATTGATTACGGATGAAAGGATTATCACGAAAATAAATGTTCCGGAGTTTTTTGTTTCTGAGAAGTTACCGTGCAGCTGTTTTTCTTTTTTATTTCCCGGGAAATCAAATATGCCTGAGTATAAGGAATTGAATGCCACTGCTGTAAGTCTGAGGAAAAACTGAAAACTGACGGAAACCGGAAAATACCACCACGATAATTGTTGACAATGGCAGTAAAAAAAGGTATAATTATATTGTAAAAATTAAAATGAAGTAATTTGCGAAAAAGGAGAAATTATGTACGGTAAATTTTTTAAAAGATTTTTTGACGTCATGTTTTCTCTTCTTATTCTGGTGTTTTTCGGAATTTTTATGATAATAATTGCCGCTGCGGTAAAACTGGATTCAAAGGGTCCTGTTATCTTCAAACAGAAGCGGATAGGTAAAAACGGTAAAGTTTTCACGATTTATAAATTCAGAACAATGTGCGTAGGTGCGGAAAGTCAGGGTAGCGGAGTCTATTCGGATAAAGGCGACAAGAGGGTAACAAGAGTCGGAAAAATTCTCCGTGCGACAAGTCTCGACGAACTTCCTCAGATTATCAACATCCTTAAAGGGGAAATGAGTTTTATCGGACCCCGTCCGCCACTGACCTACCATCCCTGGAGCTATTCCGAATATACTGAAGAACAGAAAGAAATGTTTTCAGTAAGACCGGGAATTACAGGGCTTGCCCAGATAAACGGAAGAAAAAACGTAGAATGGAATAAAAGGATAGAAATCAATTTATATTATATACATAACATGTCGTTCCTGACGGATGTAAAGATAGCGCTCAAAACTGTTTTAAAAGTGATGAATAATTCGGATAATGAAAATAAAACCGCTACCGTGGTAAAAGAGGACAAATCTGACCGTATCCCGAAGGAAGAAAGGGAAGAAGTGAATGTAAATGTCACTTGAACTGATGTATATAACAAATTCTCCGGATGTTGCGCTGATAGCGCAGAAAAGCGGAGTGGACAGAATATTCGCAGATCTTGAGTTTATCGGGAAAAATGTCAGACAAGCGGGAATGGATACCGTAAAAAGCCGACATAATATAAATGATGTAAAAAAGCTTTCAAAACTTCTGACCTCCTCCAGGCTTCTGGTGCGATGTAACCGCTGGCACGAAAATGGAAACGGACTCAAGGGAAGCGTAAGAGAAATAGAAGAAATTATCGATGCCGGTGCAGATTACATTATGCTGCCGTATTTCCGCACAAAGGAAGAGGTAAGGCTTTTTTCCGAAGCAGTAGGCGGAAGAGTTAAAACAGTGGTGCTTTGCGAGACGGCATCCGCTGCCGGGGCGATAAGTGAAATAGTAAGGGAAAACATCGACGAGGTGCATATCGGTCTTAATGATCTGAGCATTGAACTCGGTATGAATTTTATGTTTGAACCGCTTGCATACGGTATTGTTGACGATATTTGCCGGAAAATATCGGTGTCAGGGAAGCCTTACGGCTTCGGAGGAATAGCTTCTGTTAATAATGGACTGATAGCCGGCAGAAAGATAATAGCAGAGCATTACAGACTTGGTTCGAAAAGAGCGATTTTGTCGAGAAGCTTCTGCGATACCGCAAAAATCACTGATCTTTGTGAAACAGAGAGAATATTTGAAACCGGTGTAAGAGAGATCAGAAATTATGAAAAACTGCTGCTGACCAAGGACAGTAATTTTTTCGAGGAAAACAGACGTTGCGTAGTTTCGGAAGTTAAAGCGATAGCCGAAAAGTCAGGGTACAGTTCGGCAGATGGGAGAGAAAGAAATGAAACTGCTTATAACCGGAGCATGGAAATGCAGTGAAAATGCTACTAATTTGCTTGAAAAAGCCGGGTTTGAAACGGCTTTCATGCCGGACGAAAGAGCCGGATTACCGGTTGCTCCGGAGACTGTTGATGCAGCGGTGTGTAACGGTTTGTTTTTATACCATAATATCGGGCTGTTTTCTCGTCTCAAAGCTATACAGCTGACCAGCGCAGGTTTTGACAGAGTGCCGGTCGACGTGATAAAAAGAAGGAATATTTTGCTTTTCGGAGCCGGAGACGCTTACTCTCAGCCGATTGCCGAATCGATAATAAACGGAGTTCTTCAGCTTTACAGAGAATCTGAATTTTTCTCTGAAAACCGCAAAAGGCATGTGTGGGAAAAGAAGAGAACGCTGAAACAACTCGGTGGCAAAAATGTTTGTATTATCGGTTGCGGGTGCGTTGGAAGCCGTACTGCACAGCTTTTTTCGGCATTTGGATGCAAGGTTTACGGTGTTGACAATACTCCGCGCGATACGTCAGCTTTTCTTCATGTTTTCAAAGCTGATGAAATCAGAAATGCGTTAAGCACCTCTGATGTAACCGTGATAACCGTGCCGCTCTGCCCTGAAAATTACCATTTGATTAATGACGATGTATTCGGAGTAATGAAACCCGGAAGTGTTTTTGTCAATGTGTCGAGAGGAGCGGTGGTTGATGAAATCGCCCTTGCTCGGGCGCTTGAAACGCGTATTTTTGGAGCGGTTCTTGATGTTTTTGAAAATGAGCCTCTGAGTTCCGAAAGCAAATTATGGGATTTGCCAAACGTGATTTTAACTCCTCACTGTGCTTTTATAAGCGATGAAAATCAGGCTGTGCTTGAAAAGGTAATAATGAAAAATCTGTTTTCGCTTATCCAAAATAACAGTTTAAGGTAAAAATAACGGTCATCTCTTAATGGGATAATCCGGTAACGGAGAGTCAAATGAACAGAAAAACAGGCGTTTTACTATCTTATGTTCTTATGGCGTTTGAGGTTTTTTCGACGCTGATACTGACGCCGTTTGTGATCAGAAGTTTAGGACAGGCGGAATACGGCGTATATAAGCTTGCACTTAGCCTTAACGCCTATCTGTATCTTCTGGATCTCGGTGTCGGAAATACGGTAACTACGTACATTTCCAGGTACAGAGCAAATGGCGATAAGCTTTCCGAAAGAAAATTTATAGGGATCTGCACGGTTTTTTACTTAGTAATATCAATTCTGACAGTAATTGTCGGTATGCTACTTGTGCGAGGTATTCCACGTTTTTTTGCCGCCGGACTTACCGCCGACCAGGCGCTGCTTGCACAGCGGCTCCTGAAAATTATTGTTTATAACACTGCCTTTGTGCTTCTTACCGCAGTTTTCAACAATATTCTTATTGCGTATGAAAAATTTTCTGTTTCAAGAAGTCTTTCGATAGTACAGATAGTTCTTCGTATAATACTTGTGTTTACAGTCCTGAAAAGCGGAATGGGTGCAGTTGGCATAGTGACGGTAAACCTTGTTCTTACCGTGTTATTCAGAAGCGCAGCGGTTGTTTATGCTGTTCTGAAACTGAGGGCTTTGCCGAAATTTGCCGGTATCAGTCCTGCAATGATTAAAGAAACGGTAACTTTTTCGTCTTTTATACTGCTTCAGATGATAGCCACTCAGATAAATCTGACGGCGGATCAGATACTTATAGGAGCACTTGTTTCTTCATCGGCTGTAACTATAGGAATATACGGTGTAGCAACACAAATATGTCAGTATTTTCAAAGTATAGGGAACGTTTTCGGCGGAGTTCTGATGCCCGGTATTGTCCGTCTTGTTGAAAGAAAAGAAAGCTGTGACCGGATTTGCGACGAAATGATAAAAGTAGGCAGAATTGTTCTTATGGCTTGCGGGATGTTTTTCGGAATGTTTATTGTTTTCGGAAAGCAGTTTATCGGTTTGTGGGCGGGAACAGCAAATGTCGACGCTTATTATGTCTGTCTTATGCTGATGACCGCATATCTTTTTATCATGATCGGTAACGTAGGTATGCAGGTTCTTTATGCCATGAAGGAGCACAGAGAGATTTCTGTTATCAAGCTGATAATAGTTGCCGTGAATATTATTTTTACGGTAATTCTCATCAGGTGGAAACCCCTTTTGGGTGCGGCGATCGGAACATTTATTTCGCTTATGCTCGGCGACGTAGTACTGATGAATGCGGTATTTGTAAAGAAGATCGGCTTTTCTCCGATGAGATATTATAAAGGGCTGATGAAAGGAACTGTTTTTTGCCTTACGGTGGCTGTAGCTGTCGGATTCGGTATTAAACAACTCGGACCTGAGGGGTGGCCGGGACTGATCGTGGGATGCGGACTTATGTGTACGGTGTATTTTTTACTGCTGTGGTTTGCAGGTATAAATCTTTACGAAAAAAATTTATTAAGAAGGACTTTCAGGTTAAAACAAAAGTAAAACGGAAGGTGAAATATGTCTTTGTTTAAAAACAAAACTCTCCTGATAACAGGAGGGACGGGAAGTTTCGGAAACGCCGTGCTGGAAAAATTCTCAGGCACCGATATCGGAGAGATAAGAATTTTCTCACGGGATGAAAAAAAGCAGGAGGATATGAGGCGGCGGGTTACTGCCGGATATCCTGAATTTTCGGAAAGGGTTAAATTCTATATAGGCGACGTACGGGATGAGTCAAGCGTTGAATACGCAATGCGGGGAGTAGATTTTGTTTTTCACGCCGCGGCACTGAAACAGGTTCCTTCATGTGAATTTTTCCCTATTGAAGCCGTAAAAACAAATGTACTCGGAACTGAGAATGTTCTGAGTGCGGCAGTAAGAGAACAGGTGAAAACGGTTATCTGCCTTTCGACTGACAAAGCGGCTTATCCCGTAAACGCAATGGGAACTTCAAAGGCTATGATGGAAAAGGTAGTGATAGCAAAAGCCAGAAACACCGATCCTGATAAAACGAAAATATGCTGTACAAGGTACGGAAACGTTTTGTATTCAAGAGGTTCTGTGGTACCGCTCTGGATAGACCAGATAAAATCCGGAAAGCCGGTGACCGTGACTTCTCCCGACATGACGAGATTTGTGATGAGCCTTGAAGAAGCGGTCGAGCTTGTCCTTTTTGCGTTTGAAAAAGGTGAAAGCGGAGATATTCTGGTGCAGAAAGCTCCGGCGTGCACGATAGCTACACTTTCAAAGGCAGTAAGAGAAATATTTGCTCCGGATGCCGAGGAGCGGATAATCGGGATAAGACACGGTGAAAAAATGTATGAGACTTTGCTGACAAACGAGGAAAGTGCCTCTGCCGTGGATATGGGCAGTTTTTACCGTGTTCCGGCGGATAAAAGGACACTTAATTACGAAAAGTATTTTTCAAGAGGCGACACGGAAAGAAATTTGAGTGTTGAATTCAATTCAAACAATACAAAACTTCTTTCAGTGGAACAGGTAAAGGAAAAGCTTATGTCGCTGCCGGAAATACAGCATAAACTCAGAAATTTCAGTGAGGGATGAAGCTTATGCGGATACTCGTAACCGGTTCAAACGGTTTTGTGGGAAAAAATTTATGCCGGACGCTTAAAAACATAGAGCAGGGCAGAGACGTAAGATTCCCGGATCTGCACATCGGTAAGATAATGGAAATCGACGCTTCAAGTCCGTATTCCGAACTTGAAACAGCGTGTAAAAACGCTGATTTTGTCTTTCATCTTGCCGGGGTAAACCGTTCAGAAAATGAAAATGATTTTACCGAGGTTAATGTCGGTTTTACAAAACGGGTTACCGAGCTGCTTGAAAAACACGGCAATCGCTGTCCTGTCATGCTCTCATCTTCCATAATGGCGGAAACCGAAACGATTTACGGCAAAACCAAAAAGCAAGCGGAAGATATACTGCTCGATTATTCGGAAAGAACCGGGGTAAAAGTGCTGATTTATCGCTTTGCCAATCTTTTCGGGAAGTGGAGCCGACCGGACTACAACAGCGTCGTGGCGACCTTTTGTTACAGACTTTCAAGAGGACTGCCCATAACGGTTACGGAAAGCGACAGAGAGATTACTTTGTGCCATATTGATGATGTTGTAAACGAACTTGTCTTTGCGTTATCCGGTAAGGAGTATAGGGAAGGGTTATACTGTGAAGTCAGGAAAAGGTATCGGTTAACGGTAGGAGAGCTTGCACAGATGCTTAAAAGAATATCTGAAACAGATTTTCTTAAAGAAATCACCGAATGCGGAGACGATTCGCTTTATGCAAAGCTTTTCAGCACATATCTGTCGTATCTGCCCCCGGACAAAGCTAAAAGCTTTTATCCGGCAAGAAGTGACACAAGAGGAAGTTTTGCAGAGCTTTTTAAAACGGAAAAAAGCGGACAGATTTCGGTTAATATCATAAAACCGGGAATGACAAAAGGGAAGCACTGGCATTCACTCAAATGGGAGGTATTTGTTGTTTTGTCGGGAGAAGGAATAGTAAGACAGAGACAAAAAGGAGATACGGAAGTATTTGAGTACAGAGTCAGCGGTTTAAGTCCCGAGGGCGTTTGCGTGCTTCCGGGTTACGTGCACAGCATTGAAAATCTTTCTCTTACAGAAAATCTCGTTCTTTTGATTTATGCGAGTGAAAACTTTGATATAAGCAGACCTGATACATTTTCGGAGGAAGTCTGAATGAACAAGAAAACAACGGAAAAGACTGAAAACACCGGCGCATACGGAAAGTCGCCTGAAGCGGAACCATTAAAAAAATCCGGCAAACCGCAAAAGAAAGTAAAATCCGTAAATCTGCAAAACAACGTAAGTACGGGTAAGTCCTCAAAAACAGAATTTGCGGACAATAAGGATTATATCTCAGAATCTTCAGAAACAGAAAAAAACGAAAAGCAAAAAGCGCAGGTTAAAGTCGGAAAGTCAGTGAAAAATGTGTCTGACCTTCCACATTTCAAAAATGACGGAAGACTAAGACTTTTAATCATAGTAGGAACAAGACCGGAAATAATTCGTCTTTCTGCGGTGATCCGCAAATGCCGTAAATATTTTGACTGTCTTTTGGCACACACCGGACAGAATTATGACTACAATCTCAGCCGTATATTTTTTGACGAACTCGGAACAGGACTTCCGGACATTGATATGAAATGCGTAGGGGACGACCTCGGTGAGACGGTCGGAAATATAATCAGCAGTTCATATAAACTGATGGAAAAGTGCCGTCCCGATGCTCTGCTTATACTCGGCGACACAAATTCGTGTCTTTCGGCAATTTCAGCAAAGCGTCTGCATATTCCGATTTTCCACATGGAAGCCGGAAATCGCTGTAAAGATGAATGCCTGCCAGAGGAAACAAACAGAAGAATAGTTGACATAATATCCGACGTAAACATAGCATATTCGGAAAATGCAAGGAGAAACCTTGCAGCATGCGGACTTCCGTCGGAAAGGACTTTTGTTGTTGGTTCTCCGATGCCGGAAGTGCTTGAAAATAACTTTGACAGAATACTTTCAAGCGATATACTGAAAAGAGAAGGACTCAGCGAAAACGGATACATTCTTCTTTCCGTACACAGGGAAGAGAACATCGACTCAAAAGAAAACTTTGAGACTATATTCGGTGCAGTAAACAAGTTGGCAGAGACATACAGAATGCCGATACTTTATTCATGTCACCCGCGATCAATGAAACGGTTAAATGAAAGCGGTTTCGTTCTTCATCCGGCTGTACGCGTACATCAGCCGCTCGGATTTATCGATTACAACTGCTTGCAGATGAATGCTTTTGCGGTAATTTCCGATTCCGGTACTTTGCCGGAGGAAAGCAGTTATTATATCAGCAAGGGCAAAGCCTTTGCGGCAGTGAGCCTGAGAAGCAGTACGGAGAGGCAGGAAGCTGTTGATGCAGGATGTTTCATTTTGTCGGGAATAGAGGAAACTGAGATACTGAGATCTGTACAGCTGGCACTCGAAATGCGCAAAAACGGCGATACGGGTAGCGTCGTTCCGGATTATACTGATAAAAATGTATCGACTAAGACGGTCAGAATTATCCAGTCTTACATTACAGTGGTAAATAAATTTGTCTGGCGTAAATAAAAATAACGCGGCTGTTTTCAGAAAACTGACAGCCGCGGTATTTTTCTATCTATTCAGTACAATAAGCGAAATCACACCGTGTATTTTTTGGTTTTCAGTAGGAACATAAGTAATACGACGAATATTTTCAGCACAAAATACTGATGCAGTGCATTAAATCATAAAATCCGGAATTCAGAGACGTCTTTTCTGATTACGGGTTTCGTGTTCAGACTGAGACAGCCTTTTTTCAGCGAGCCTCAGAATACGCCTGTCCTGTTCATAGTCAAGTTTTTCGAGAGCTTCTTCAAGCGGCAAAAGCCAGATACCGTAAACTTCACCTTTTTGGGGCTTGAAAACGCCATCTGAGTAGTTTGCAAGAAAATAAAGTGCACTCTTGTGGATATAACCGTCGACAAGATACCTGTATTCTGCGCGGAAAGAAGTGTCAAGGGTTACGTCAAGACTCGTTTCTTCTTTTATTTCACGAAGTGCGGTTTCTGCTTCCGTTTCGCCGTATTCCATATGACCTTTCGGGAAACCGTTGTGACCGGAACGGTTCTGTATGATCAGATAATGCCGTCTGCCGCCCCTGATTTTCCAGACAACCGCACCGCAGGAACGCTCGCTTATGTAGCATTTTGTCCTGAGTGTCCGGCGGACAAATTCGCTTTTTCCTGCCGTATACGAACGTCTGTCGCAGGCAAATCTTCCGGCAAGCGACATTTTCAGCTGCATATATTTTTCCCTTACCGATTCGTCTTTTTTCAGACAGTCGGTAAATGCGACGTACGAATTCCAGAGAGTTTTCCCATGAATAACAATATGGACGTAAACACTGAGTTTGTTTTTGACAGCGGAAAGAAAAATCTGATTTTCGGTATCGGTTTCTTTTCTGTGGAAATAGCCCATTTCGAGCAGTCTGTCAAAGAAAACAGGCACTGTGTCAAAGCTTCTCACAGCTACGGCAATATCGATGATAGGTCGTGACCGAAGTCCCGGAACGGCAGTGCTGCCGATGTGCGCCTTGTCAACTATGATCGAACCCATAACCGAGCTTAATTCTGAAAGCACCGAATTTCCGGTAGTTATCCACTCGGGGCTGAACGGTACCAGCTTTACCGATTCTTTTTTCTGTGCCGGCATATTTGAGCCCCTCCTTTTCCGGTTTTTCAGTCATCTGAGTAATTATATCACAAACCGCTTTTTTTGTCAACAGAGCCGGCTGAAAGAAAAACAATCCACCGGCTGAAAGAAAAACAATCCCCACGGTGTAAAATGTTAACAATTGTTTTAAATTAACGGTAGATAAAAGCACGGAAAAGTCTTATAATTATGGTATATATCGGAAATTGTCCGGAGCGTGCTCCGGATATCATTATATCATTTAAGAGTGGTGATTTTATGGAACATTTTGTAGAGCTTAGAGATGTAAGAAAGATTTATCGTATGGGTGAGGTTGAAATAACTGCTGCCGCCGGCATAAACCTCACGATAGAAAAAGGAGAATTTGCCGTAATAGTCGGACCGAGCGGAGCCGGGAAAACCACAGTTCTTAATATTCTCGGAGGAATGGATACCTGCACTGACGGCGAGATATATGTAGACGGCGAGAATATAGCGACATACAGCAGAAAGGAACTTGTCAGATACAGAAGAGAAGATATAGGTTTTGTTTTTCAGTTCTACAACCTGATGCAAAACCTGACGGCTCTTGAAAATGTGGAACTTGCGCTTCAGATAAGCAAAAGACCTCTTGATGCCAAATCAGTTCTGGAGGACGTCGGGCTTGCTGAAAGAATGAATAATTTTCCCGCACAGCTTTCGGGAGGCGAACAGCAGCGAGTGGCAATTGCAAGAGCGCTTGCAAAAAATCCAAAGCTTTTGCTTTGCGACGAACCTACCGGAGCACTTGATTACAAAACCGGAAAATCGATTTTAAGACTTCTTCAGGACACCTGCCGTCTTAAAGGCATGACGGTTATAATTATCACGCATAACACCGCAATAACGCCTATGGCAGACAGGGTTATTCACATAAACAGCGGAAAGGTTACGTCAACCGAATTAAATGAAAATCCGCTTTCAGTGGAAAAAATAGAGTGGTGACGGGAGGGAACGCGTATGAAAGCGCTGCATAAAGACTTTGCGCGCGAGCTGATAAAAAACAAAAGCAGATTTCTTTCCGTATTTCTGATAGTCATGCTCGGATCAGCATTTTTTTCCGGAATAAGATCGAGCAGAAGTGATATGCTGATTTCCGCTGATAAGTACTATAACGAAACTGCGCTTATGGATTTCCGGGTTATAGGAACTCTCGGACTTACCGAGGAAGATCTTTCGGATATCAGTAAAACCGAAGGTGTTAAGGCCGCATACGGCGGAAATACCGCCGACGTTGTTTTGAAAAACGATGATACAAAAGCGGTAAGGATGATAGCCATTACCGACGAAGTGAACAAACCGACTTTAACTGACGGCAGAATGCCCGAAACCGAAAACGAATGCCTTGCAGACAGTCTTTTCATGGAAGTCAACGGTTATAAGATAGGTGACACACTTACATTCGAAACCGAAGGACTTGATATCAGCCGGAGTGAGTTTGTTATAACCGGAAGTGCAAATCTGCCTTACTTTATGGACCTGAACAGAGGAAGCGGCAGTGTAGGTAACGGAAAACTCAGCGGCTTTGTCCTTGTTAAGCCGGAAGTTTTCCGGTATGATTATTATACTGAAATTTATGTTCTGATGAATAAGGAAGACGGTACATTTTGTTTCGGTGATGAATACGAGCAGCTTCAGTCTGCGCTTGAAGACAGACTTGAAGCAACCGGAGAGGCGTGTGCCGAAAGACGGTATAACGATATTCAAAATGAAGGAAAAACTGCGCTTGACGAAGCCCGTAACCTGTTGTCCGAGCAAAAAGCCAAACTTGCAGAGGCTGAACTGCTGTATAGTCAGAGCGGTATCTATTCTGAAGAAATTGAGAAGAAACTCGCACAGATGCGGAATGAAATCTCAAAAGCTGAAGCGGAAATATCGGAAAAAGAAACAGAGCTTTCGGGTATGGAAAAGCCTGCCGTATATATTCTCGGCAGGGACACTATAATGTCTTATTCAGGTTTTGAAAGTGATGCCGAAAGGATAGGAAATCTCGGAAAACTGTTTCCGGTAGTATTTTTCCTGGTAGCGGCTCTGGTAAGCCTGACGGCAATGACAAGAATGGTTGAGGAACACAGACAGCAGATAGGAACAATGAAAGCACTCGGTTCCGGTGACGGAGCGATAATGGCGAGATACATCGGTTATGCCATGATTCCGACGCTTACGGGAGCGATCATCGGAGTTCTTATCGGAGAAAAACTGCTTCCTTATGCTATTGTCAGCACATATTGTCTTCTCTATGAAGGGCTTCCGTATATAGAAATACCGTATAATTTGGTTCAGGGGATACTTGCAGTGGCGGCGAGCGTGCTTTGTACGGGCGGAGGAGCGCTGTTTGCTTGTTACAGGGCAAGTGCTACAAGTCCGGCACAGCTTATGCGCCCTGCTGCTCCTAAGTCGGGAAAACGGATACTGATAGAAAGAATCGGAGCTGTCTGGAAGAAACTTTCCTTTACTCAGAAGTCGACTCTCCGTAATATGTTCAGATACAAAAAAAGGTTCATTATGACAGTAACCGGCGTTGCGGGTTGCATGGGACTGGTGCTTGTGGGACTTGGTCTGCATGATTCGATAATGGTGGTCTGTGACAAACAGTTTGATGAGATAACGCATTACCGTATAACCGCCACCTTCCCCGACGGTGAGGACTATTCTGTCAAAAAGGAAACTGCGGACAGCGTTGAGGAAAAATATCCGGGCACATCAGTGATGCTGGTTTATGAAAAAAATCTCGACGTCCGACACGGAGACAAAATAACGTCGGTAACCGTCGAGGTTCCGGAAAAAACAGACGGAATAGATAATTTTTTCACATTCCGTGAAAGAAAGAGCAGAGAAAAGGTTGAACTCCCGGAAAGCGGCGCCATAATAAGCGAAAAAACAGCGTCAACTCTCGGAGTCAGTGTCGGAGATACCGTTGAAATCGATACAGGAAAGGCTCAGGCAAAAAGCGTAAAAATAACAGGTATTTTCGAAAATTACATCGGTCACTATATTTTTATTTCTCCCGAAAGTTACCGCGAACTTTATGGAAGCGATGCTGATTTCAGTCAGATTTTCGTCAATACCGGAAGTCACTCCGAGGACGAAATCGGCAGCTTCCTGATGCAAAACGGCAATATCAAAGGCGTATCGTTTGTTTCGGATCTGCTTGACTGGGCAAACGAAACGCTGGAATCCCTGAATATAATAGTTTACATCGTTCTGGCGGCTGCCGCCCTGCTTGCTTTCGTTGTGCTTTATAATCTTAACAGTATAAATCTTGCAGAACGTGAACGAGAACTTTCAACTTTAAAGGTTTTGGGATTCTATGATAAGGAAGTCGCCGTCTATATTTATAAAGAAAATATTCTGCTGAGTGTCATCGGTACATTTTTCGGGATATTTTTCGGTATGATACTTCACAGTTACGTAATAAGGTCGATAGAAGTTGATCTTATAATGTTCGGCAGAAGTATTTCTCCACTCAGTTATCTGCTCGGAGCAGTCCTTACAATAATGTTTGCGCTGTTTGTCAATCTGATAATGTACCGTGATGTCAGAAAAATCGACATGCTTAAATCCATGAAAAGCATTGAATAATTCAGATATCTGCGTTGCCTGAGAAATCGCTCGGAATGACTGAATAATAAAGTAAATCGGTCAGATTCTCGTGTAATTCAAGATATGTCAATTTCTGAACTCAAAAAACAGAATAGAGATAATAAACCGCACCGGTTGTTAAAACTTTGTGCGGTTTTTTTCGTGTTTTTGTAATAAACAGGACAATTTTTTGAGATATATTTAACAAAAAAATGCTATTAAACTAACATTTTATTGACATGTTGCCGTTTGTATGATAAAATCACCTTAAAGTTTCCCTGAACTTTAAAAACAGAAGGTGACTGCTTATGAATGGATTAAAGACTCTGATAAAAGCCAACAAAAATTTTTTTGTTGCAATATGGAAATACGGTAAGCTGATGATATTCTTTCAGCTTATAGTACTGCTGCTCGGAATCCCGATGAACTTCATACGCCTTTACTCACCCAAGAATTTTCTTGACACATTACTTGAATCCGGTGACGTTCAGGCGGCAATGTTCTGGGTGTTTCTTCTGGTCGGATGCGGGCTTGGTTACAATGTTTTAAGGTGGATGTTCGGCGTATACAGTGAACACATACTCAATAAAACCAAACTGTATACCAAAGAACAGAATTTCAAACTGTTTTCAAGTTTTTATCTTTCGTATTTTGACAACAACGAGAACATGAATGTTGTAAAAAGGGCACTTGGATATCCGGACAGGGGCGGAGTCAATTTCTGGTACTTCATAATCGGAATTTTTTCTTCGCTGATAATGCTGACTACCGCTTCTTATGTTTCGCTTCAATTTGAATGGTATTTCTGGATACTTATCATCGGGACGTTTCTTGTTAAAGTACTGATAGGCGTTGCGGTAAAGAAGATGAATTATAAATTCAACAGAGAAAGAACAAACCGCAACCGTGTAGCTGATTATTACAGCGGAATACTTACAAACAAAAAAGCACTGCATGAAATAAAGCTGAATAATATACTCGGATTTTTTTCGGACAAGCATCACGCAGCTTACAGCAAAAATATCAGACTTCTCACCAAAAACAATTTAAAAAACCGTCTTTTCTGGATTCTTGAAGAAATTCCCGACTGTCTGCTGAATCTGGCTTGTTATCTTTTTATAGGTATTGCTCTTGCAAACAAATCCGCTTCGGTGGGCGATTATACGCTGTTTTTTACCATGATATCACAGATAAACGGTACTCTCAGTAATATAAAGGACAATATAGATTTACTTTATGATCAGTCTCTTGAAGCAAGGAACTACCTTGAATTCAGCGAATGCCAAACGGACAAAATGCTGACTAAGGGAACTGAGAAAATAGACGGACCTATCGGCGATATAGAAATGAGAGATGTAACTTTCAGGTACAATAATCAGACGGTGCCGGCACTCAACCACGTCAATGTGAAGATAAACAAAGGAGATAAAATTTCAATAGTGGGACTGAACGGAGCCGGAAAGTCCACATTTGTGAAAATAATAATGGATCTTTACAAAGCAGAAAGCGGCGAGGTGCTTGTAAGCGGTAAAAATATTCTTGATATTGATGCTGAAAGCTATTGGGACAGAATAGGGGTGGTTTTTCAGTATCATTATGTATTTTCCCTTACCGTTGCCGAAAATGTGCTGTTCGGAGAAAGTACAGATGAAGAAAAGGTTTGGAAGGCACTTGAAATTGCAGGACTTAAAAGAAAGGTAGAGGGTTACACCGAAGGCATAAACACCCCGCTTACGCCTTCACTTTTCCCTAACGGAGTGGATCTTTCCGGCGGAGAAAAGCAGAAAGTGGCGATAGCCAGAGCGCTTGCCAAGGATTATGATATGTACATATTTGACGAACCCTCAAGCGCACTTGACGCAAAAGCGGAAGAAGAGCTTTATTCTATAATCAATGCCATTCCTGACGACAAGACAGTTATTTTCATTTCACACAGACTCTCAAGCGTTTCTGCAACAAACAGAATCATCGTAATGAAGGATGGAAACATACTGGCGGATGACAGTCACGAAAATCTGATGAGAGAATGCCCTGAATATAAAGATATGTATGAGACTCAGGCGAGACGTTACGGTGCAGTGTAAATAAAGACAATTAAGATCAGATTATTACGGGAATTTTTATTTTGTCTGTTCTGTATGAAAAATAATATAACAGAGGTAGGTGTAAAAATATGGGCTTTGAAAATATAGCAGGTTATAGAAACGAGAAGAAACAGCTGGAAAAACTAACAAACCAGCTCCTTAATTTTGCAGCTTTTCAGGAAAAAGGCATACGTTTGCCGAGAGGGGTGCTGCTTTACGGCATTCCGGGGGTCGGTAAAACGGTAATGGCAAGGTCAATTGTAACAGACGGGATTTCGTTTGTGGAGCTTCGTGCAGCGGATTGCCTCACTAAAAACCCGGCAAAAAATATACAGGATGCTTTCTCACAGGCAAGAGAACGCATACCCAGCTTACTGCTTCTTGACGAACTTGACAAGATAGCCCAGTCCTCGCCGAATTATTATATGGAAGGCAACGACAATGTAATGAAAGTTCTTCTTCAGGAGCTCGACAGGTCACAGGAAAACCTTGGAGTGCTGATTGTGGCGACATGCAATCAATATGAATTTCTGAATCCTGCACTTCTCCGCTCGGGCAGATTTGACAAGATGATCAGAATCGAAAGTCCGGGTTTTGAGGACCGCACCGAGATAATAAAAATGTATCTTGACCGCTTGAAGATAGAGAAAGATATTTCGGCGGAGCATTTTTCAAAAATAACAGGCGGTTATACCGGAGCTCAGATAGAGTGTATCATAAATGAGGCGGCTTTGCTTGCGGCAGAAGATAATGAGAAGCTGAGTGTACTTCAAATTCAGACAGTCATGAACAGAATGTCTTTCAAAGCTCTCGAAAGAAACGTTGAGGAAGGAAAAAAGCTTGAAAAGGCGGCGGTCCATGAAGCCGGTCATGCAATTGTGGCTGCACTGCTGTGTCCGGAGCAATTTGCGTCTGCATCAGTCATTCCCCAGGGTCAGACAAACGGACACATAAGGATGTTACGAAATGAGGTAAGCAGTCTAAGCGAAACTACCGCAGACGCCGAAAACGAAACAGCTGTGGCATTGGCAGGAATAGCTGCCGAAAAAGTCGTTTACGGTAATTACAGTCTCAGCTGTGAGGATGACCTCGAAAAGGCGGCGGCAATTGTTTTCTTTCTGATAACAAAAATAGGCGCTTACGGGTTTGATAAATTACAGAATTTGCAAAACAGAGGCGAGGTACCGTCAGATAATATAAGAAACGAAATATCGCTTGTGAAAGGGGAGGTGATGGACCGGATGCTGTCAAAAGGCATCGAAATAATCAAAAAAAATAAAAAATGGTTCGAAAAAACCGTGGAAGCTTTAAAGAAAAATCACATAATGTCTAAGGAAGAGATATTGGCATTGAGAGACGAATCCATTTAAAATAAGTAATATCTAAAAGTGTTTTTATGAAGTTCGGTTGCCGGTAAATCCGATAACCTTTGATTTTTCGCAATAAAAAAACCGCAGTCAGAAACTGCGGTTATTAAATTATATTTGATGTGAAATGAGTTTTTGCGCTTTGCGGGTTTTGCTGAAAACATAATCTTATCCGAAACTGCCACTGAGTATTCAGGATAACTTTTCAAAAACGGGAATTATGTCGAGAGGTGCATCTGCATTGACTGATAAGGGACCGTTAAAGATTTCTTCGGTGAAGATGTTTTTCCATTTTCCGTCGGGCAGATATACGTCACGCTTTGTTACGCCCAGATACGTTACAGGGGCAACAAGGTATTTGTGTCCGAACATATACTGATCTTCGACCTGCCGGCATTTTTCGTCGTCAGGAAACTCGAAAAACATTGTCCGCATTATCGGGGCGCCGATTAGACTTGCCTCTTTCATCAGGGATTTAATATAATCTTTCATCGAGAGACGCAGTTTAAGATACTTACAGAGAATGTCGAAAACTTCTTTGCCGTAACTCCATAGCTCATTTGGCTGACCTGTACCGAAACATCCGCCGCCGTGATCACCGTCCGAAAGATTCGGAATGTCGTGCGGTCCCCTGTCTCCGTGCATTCTGAGGACAAGCGAAAATACCGAAAATTCAAACCAGCGTACAAGTAACTCCTTAAAGTGACCGTTGCACTGCTTTCAGTTACAGTAATTTCCGGTTTGAAATCAGACTTTCCGGTCAGAGCAAAACAGTTGCCGTCGATCTTTTCATCGATATAACTTCTTATTCTCAGTGAGTTTTTGCCGAATGCTTCAACAGTCAAAGTTTCGTTTCCGCTTTTTGACATCAGCATATCATTCATTATGTAAAACTGCATAACCGTCCTCCTGTAAAATAAATCTTTACAAACTGAAATGTTTGTAATATAATTATATTGCTTCTTTAATTAAATTGATATAACTATTTTGACTGATTATAAAATTATATTGACAGGTGCAAAAAATGAACGATACTGTAAAAAAATCATATGCTGAAAAGGCTATTCACGGGACTTCGGAGTTTCCGGTCGGAATATACGATGAACATTTCGCCGGACAAAGCAGAATGATAATTTTTCCGCATTATCATGATGAATTTGAACTTCTTATGCTGACTGAAGGAGAAGCTGCCGTAAAAGCAGGTGACGAGGTTGCGGAGTTAAAAAAAGGTGACGCCGTATTTATTTGCGGAGGTAAACTTCATTCTCTTATAAAACAAACCGAATTTTGCGGATTTTTCGCCATTGTTTTTTCTCCGCAGATAGTTGCTTCGGAAAGCGACGGAATTTACAGCAGATTTATCATGCCTGCTGTTGACGGACGAATTGAGTTACCTCTGAAACTTGATGAGAAGATATTGTACCTGATAGAAGAAGCAAGATATAAGTACCGTGAGTCAGATCCGCTCAGCAGACTTTACATAAAAAGCAATATACTCAGAATAATGGCCATGTTGCTTGAAAACAAAACGGCATGTGAAGAAAAAGTCCCGGAAAACCGTATGAAAACTGTAAAAGAGGCAATAGAAATAATCAGGAAAAATTACAGATATAAATTAACTCTCGACGACATATCGGAAAAACTTCACATAAGCCGTGAACATCTGTGCAGAATTTTCAGACAGTCAACCGGTATGCCGGTAATGGAATACGTAATGCGGCTACGGGTGATGTCGGGAGCTGAAAAACTACTAAGCGAAGAAAACAGCATTTCCGATATTGCTTTTGAATGCGGTTTTGACAGCGTAAGTTATTTTGACAAAATTTTTTCAAGATATATGCACTGTACTCCGGGAGAATACAGGAAAAGGCAAAAGAGATGAACAAATTTTGCTCATCCAAATGAGATCAACATTCCAGGTGATAAAGTGTTTCTTATTTCCTGAATAAAAGTACGATAGTGTCAATCCTTTATTTCAGGCATATTCTGAAAAAAGGAGGTGACTTTATCTCGGAAGTGAATCTTACCGAAGAGGGTAATTCTCTTTATTCGTATTTTGAAAAGTGCAGATTTGCTGAGTATGAAGAGGCGGAAAATCCAGCAAGCTATGCGTTTCAAAGGGACGGTGATACACTTTATATTCTGCTTGAAAAGAGCAGTGGTCTCACAGATTGGAAAAACAATCTTGATTTCCCGACAGCAGAGTATAAAAAGCTGGGGCACGGTTGGTTTTGTCACAGAGGCTTTATGAAGGTCCGGAACACTCTTGAACCGATAGTAGCATCAAGGATATCCGAGCCTTGGATAAAAAATATAACAGTAATAGGATATTCGCACGGTGCGGCGCCGGCGGTTTTTGCACATGAATTCATATGGTATAACAGACCGGATTTGCGTGATAATTTAACCGGTTACGGATTCGGTTGTCCGCGTGTTTACCGGGGGGTTGTTATAAGAAAAGAGCTGCGTGAGAGGTGGAAAAATTTTTATGTAATCAGGAATAAACCTGATCTTATAACACATCTTCCGCCTGTGCTTTTCGGGTACAGACATGTAGGCAGTACTGTAAGCGTCGGTCAATATTTCAGATATAGCCCGATAGGCGCCCATCGACCTGAAAATTATGAAACAGAATTAAATTCGCTCAAATAAAAATACTGCTTTTTTCAAATGCTTTGTTTTAACCCTGTAAATATGCCTTTAGTAAGTTTTATTTTCTTCGGGAAAAAACAAAAAAATGCTGATATTACAGTTTGTTTTCAAAACAAAAATCGGCGGATGCAAAACGCATTCGCCGATTTTTCGGTATCAATGATTCTGAAAATTATCCATTGTACCGGAAATTTGCGAGTTTTAAGCTCAATTAAGCAAGCTCAGCAAAGTATTTGATAGTTCTTACCATCTGGGATGTGTAAGAGTTTTCGTTGTCGTACCAGGAAACAACCTGTACCTGATAAGTATCGTCGTCAATTTTGGAAACCATGGTCTGAGTTGCATCGAACAGAGAACCGTAGGTGATTCCGATAACGTCAGAGGAAACTATCTGGTCTTCGTTGTATCCGAAAGATGCAGAAGAAGCAGCTTTCATTGCAGCGTTGATGCCCTCTTTGGTTACATCCTTGCCTTTTACAACAGCTGTGAGAATTGTTGTTGAACCGGTCGGTACCGGAACTCTCTGAGCAGAACCGATAAGTTTGCCGTTGAGTTCGGGAATAACAAGTCCGATTGCCTTAGCAGCTCCGGTGGAGTTCGGAACGATGTTGATAGCTGCTGCACGAGCACGGCGCAGGTCGCCTTTTCTGTGAGGACCGTCAAGAACCATCTGGTCGCCTGTGTAAGCGTGAATGGTAGACATTATACCGCTCTGAATGGGAGCGTAGTCGTTAAGAGCCTTAGCCATAGGAGCGAGGCAGTTAGTTGTGCAGGAAGCAGCAGAAATGATCTGGTCGTCGGGAGTAAGAGTTTTTTCGTTTACGCTGTAAACGATTGTTTTGAGGTCATTTCCTGCAGGAGCGGAAATAACAACTTTCTTTGCGCCCGCTTTGATGTGAGCCATTGACTTCTCTTTTGAGCAGTAGAAACCGGTGCACTCGAGAACAACGTCAACTTTCAGTTTCTTCCAAGGGCAGTTAACAGCATCCTTTTCGGCGTAAATTTTGATGGTCTTTCCGTCAACAGTAATTGTTCCGGCTTCATCGTCGCTTGATATTTCATGATCATATCTTCCCTGTGCCGAGTCGTATTTGAGAAGATGAGCGAGCATTGAAGGATTTGTAAGGTCGTTGATAGCTACAACGGTGTAACCCTTAGCGCCGAACATCTGTCTGAATGCGAGACGACCGATACGGCCGAATCCGTTAATTGCAACTTTAATATTTGCCATTTTAATATCCTCCGGTAAATTAAAATTTGAATACTGAAATACATTTTACACAAAAACCCTTTTTTTTACAAGGGCTTTTCTGAAAAATTTTATTTTTTGTTACATTTGATGTAAAAAGCTTGATAACCGGGGCGGAAAATGTTATAATGAATAAAGAAGAAACTGATAAACAGAGTAAGGAGGAAAAATGATGGTATCTGACCGTTTTAATACGGTTTACAGGAATTTCAGATACGGGCTGGTAAGAATAGACGATGATCTGAAAATCGTGGATAAAAACCGTTCGGCTGAAGCGCTGATGAAGCTCCCACGGCGCGGCGCAAAAATTATAGGATTATTTGCAGACAAGGAAATTATATCAGGTTTAGGGAGAAAATATGCTGCAAGTGCTGCGGCAGATTTGAATCTCGGAGGCAAAAGAGTATGCGCCGTGGCTTTCAGAGAAAAAAGCGGAACCATTCTGCTTTTGTTTCATCCCCTGCTTGCAAATATAAGCCGTAAGTCAATAAAAGGGAGAGCTTCACGTATAGTTTTGCATTACATGACGGGGATACTTGAAATTTTAGGGGAATCGGAAGGCGGTTGGTTTACCAGCAGAGCTTTGCCCGGGAAAATGAATTATCCGGATATCTCGATTGACAGAAGCTTTACGCTTAACACGGCAGTACGGATGATAACTGAAAAATTTGACAAAATCGACCTTGCTTACAATCTTACGGTAATTGTCGATAAAATAGAAAACGGTTATTCGGAGACCGTCAATTTTACTCTGATTCAGTATGCTCTCACCGAAGCTATAACTGTTCTCGGACTTTACGGAGAAGGGAAGCATGCGGTGATGAATATAGGTACCGAAAACAACGAATTTGTTCTGACTGTCAGGGACAGGATGAACAGAGCTTTAAAAGAGAGCGATAAATATTTTGCCAGAGTATTTACCGAGATAATGAAACTCATCGGAGTAGGCAGCAGTATGAAAATGAGCAATGACGGCTTTCTGGAACTTGCGCTGTCGGTTCCGGTTAAAAGAGCTGAGTATGTTCTGAAAGAACCGTCTGCTTTGTCCGAGGACGAGCTGTGGGGATATTTTGACTACTGCATGGAATACTTCGGTACAGGTAAAAAAATACCGGGCTGAAACGGCAAAGTTCACCGGATGTACATAGTTGTTTAATAATTTTGAATTATAATACGCGTAGCAGAAAGAAACATTTTGAGAGGAACTGAAATGAGTTATCAGTATACGGTTATAGGTGCAGGTCTTGCAGGAGCTTCCGCAGCAAGGCTTCTGGCAGATAAGGGTAATAAAGTGCTTGTTCTCGAAAAACTTCCTCACATCGGCGGAAGTACGTATGATTTTACAGATGACAGCGGTGTTCTGATACACAAATACGGACCGCATATATTCCATACATCAGACAAAGAAGTTTACGATTTTCTCGTAAGATTTACCGATTTCAACGGCTATCAGCACAAAGTTGCGGCAAAAATAGGTGAAGATTACTGTGCGGTACCGTTCAATATCGAGTCGGTGTCAAAGGTCTATGGAAAAGAAAAAGCCGGTGAAATTTTAAGTGAAGCAAAGAAAGCGGGTGCTTTTCCTACCGTTTCCGTTCTTAAACTCATGCAGAGCGACTCGCCGCTGCTGAAAGAACTCGGCGAATACGTTTATAACAATATTTTTCTCTTTTACACAATGAAGCAGTGGGGTAAAAGTCCGGCTGAAATAGATCCGGCAACAACCGAACGTGTGCCGGTGAGATTCAGTGAAGACGACAGATATTTCAGCGATACTTATCAGGGACTGCCGGTTAACGGATATACGGAAATGATAAGTAAAATGCTTGACAGTGAAAATATAACCGTGAAAACAGGAGTAAACGTCGACGTCAAGGTGATTGAAAACAAAATATATCTGTCAGGTACCCCTCTTGACGGGAAGCTTGTCTACACCGGTGAAACCGACAGACTTTTCGGTTACTGTTATGGCAGACTTCCGTACAGAACGCTTGATTTTGAGTTCGAAACGCATAATACCGACAGCTATCAGCCGTATGCAACGGTAAATTACACTGTGAGTGAAAAATTCACAAGGATAACCGAATTCAAAAAAATGACACTCCAGAAGATAAACGGAGTGACCACGATTATGAAGGAGTATTCAAAGGAATTTACCGGTAAGGACGGTGAGATACCGTATTATCCGGTAATATCGGATGAAAGCCGCAGACAGTACGCCGAGTATAAAGCGCTGAGTGATAAAATGCCGCAGCTGATACTTGCCGGAAGGCTTGCTGATTTCAGATATTACAATATGGATGCCGTTGTGAGACGGGTAATGGACGTCATCGCAGCGGAAACGGACGGAGAATAAAAATGGAAAAGATAATAACGTTTGCGGTTCCCTGTTACAACTCTGAATCTTATATGCGCAGATGTATCGAATCACTTCTGGGTGCGGGAGAGGATTCCGAAATAATAATCATAAATGACGGTTCGAAAGACAAAACCGGAGAGATAGCCGATGAATATGCGGCGAAATATCCGGAAATTGTCCGGGCGGTGCACCAGGAAAACGGCGGACACGGAGAAGGCGTAAACGTCGGAATGCGTCTTGCGAAAGGGAAATATTATAAAGTCGTAGACTCGGACGACAGGCTTGATCCGGAAGCTTTGAAGGTTATGCTTAGCTGCATAAGAGAAAATCTGAGTAATAATACGGAAATAGATATGTATGTTTCAAATTACGTTTACGATCATGCAGACGGTGAGCGTAAAACAATGAAATATTCAAATATTTTTCCGGACGGAAAGGCAGTCAGCTGGGAGGAAACAAAGCGGTTCGGAATATCGCAGTATCTTATGATGCATTCAGTTATATACAGGACGCAGCTTCTGCGGGACATTGGAATTTCTCTGCCGAAGCATACATTTTACGTGGATAATCTGTATATGTATCAGCCTTTTCCGAGCGTAAAGAGTATTTATTATAAGGACGTCGACCTCTATTATTACTTTCTCGGCAGGGACGATCAGTCTGTAAGCGAAAAAAACATGATCAAAAGAATCGACCAGCAGATAACCGTAACAAAGCTGATGACTGAATGTCATGATCTGAGTGAAATAAAGAAAACTCAGCCGGTTCTTTACAAATATATGTTCCATGAGCTTGCCATGATGTACACAATATCAACTGTTTTTTTGTTCGCCTCCAAACTTCCGGAGAATGTAGAAAAAAACAAAGCAATGTGGCGTTATCTGAAAGAAAAAGATCCTGTTACCTACAAAAAGATGAAACTGATGTCGCTTAATGCCTTTACGAGGCTACCCGGAAGATTCGGAAGAGGACTTACCGTGTTTGCATTCAGGATCGTAAAAAAGGTATTCAAATGCAACTGAAACAGTGCGGTTGTAAACTGAGTGATTTGACATACTCACAATACCTTAATAAGTTTTGCTCTTGAAAGATAAGGGACTGCCCGGATCAGCGCCGAGCTTGAATTTCGGTGCCGGAAAGGGCAGTCCCTTGAATTGAGTTATCGGAAAATCAGAACTAAGTTAATTACAAGTGGTAAATCAAACTAAACACGGTTTGTTTACGACTGACCCCCGTCTGCTATACCCGGAAACATATTAAACCTTGTTTACAAAGTCGCAGATGATATCTGCTGCCTTTTCGACTCCGCAAAAGCTACTGTCGATGCAGAGGTTGTAATTCTGCGCTTCTCCCCACTTCCTGTCGGCGTGGTAGTTGTAGTAGTTCTGACGGCGTTTGTCAGCACTTTTTATCTTGTCGATTGCTTTTTCGGTTGTTATGTTTTCTTTTTTTGCTACACGCTCAGCGCGAGCGTCAAGTGCTCCGTATATGAAGAGTTTAACCAGTCCGGGCATATCCGAGAGAACGTAGTCTGCACATCTTCCGATTATAATGCAGGGTTCTTTTTCGGCAAGTTCGCGAATAACTTTGGACTGTGTTGTATATATCTTATCTTCAAGAGACCAGACACCGGTTGCGTTCTGATGGTACTGAAATCCTCTGACCAGGGAATAAAGAAAACTGTTTGTTGCGAATTTATCGTAATCCCGGAAATGTTCCTCGCTGAAACCGCTTTTTTCGGCGGCAAGCTGAATAAGATCATTGTCGTAGTAAGGTATTCCAAGTTTTTTTGATACGAGTGCGCCGATTTCTCTTCCGCCGCTTCCGTGCTGACGGCTGATTGTTATGATGTGGTTCATGTTAAACTCCTTTCACCGGTACTTGGTTTTATTATCATTTCAACAATATTATAGCATAAACCATAGCGTTTTGCAACAACAATTATGTAAAAAATTTCAAGGAATTTAATCGGAAAATGTCGGAATTCAGAAAAACAGATAAACTTTTAAGTGCAGTGAGAAGATGCGTGCAGAATTATCGCATGATAGAAAGCGGAGACCGTATTGCAGTAGGGGTGTCAGGCGGAAAAGACTCAACGGCTCTTTTATGTGCGCTTGCCCTGATGAGAAGGTTTTACCCGGAAAAATACGATGTTATCGCAGTGAATATTGATCTCGGGCTTGGCTCTGATATAACGCCTGTCGAAAAACTCTGTACTGATATCGGAGTTGAATTTGTCCGTGTGGAAACACAAATCGCTAAAATAGTATTTGATTACAAAAAAGAGGGGTGTTCGCTCTGCTCAAGAATGCGCAGAGGGGCTTTGCACACCGAAGCGGAAAGACTGGGCTGTAATAAAGTTGCGCTTGGGCATACCAAAAACGATGTTGCAGAAACTCTGCTGATGAATCTTTTCTATTCCGGAAATATGTCGGTGTTCTGGCCGAAAAACATACCTGATGAAAAAAATCTTACTCTTATAAGACCGCTGATCTACACCGACGAGAAAACCGTTTCGGAGTTTTGCAGGGCAAATTCAATATATGTAGTAAAAAACGAATGTCCGTACAGCGGCAACACAAGAAGAGAGACCGTAAGACAGATAATAAGAAGTCTTGAAAAAGAAAACAGGGGAGTAACTGACAGGATTTTCGGCGCAATTGAAAAAAGAGGTACGGACGGTTTCGGTTTTCAGAGTGAAAACTCTCAGGAAACATCGGAAAAATGAAATAATAACGTCAAAGGAAAAAATAACGTAAAGGAAAAAATAAAACCGGACATTTAAAACGATGAAACCGGATCAAGATGACAAAAGACCAGTCAGGAAAAACTTTATAGAGAAAGGTGAAAAAATGGGTTTTGACGGATTTACAGTCAGGGCGACAGCATACGAGCTTGAAAAAGAAACAGTCGGATGCAGGGTGGAAAAGGTTCTTCAGCCCTCCAAAGACGAAATATATTTACAGCTTCACGGAGAAAAGGAAAATTTGAAATTGGCGGTAAACGGAGGAGCGTCCTCCCCGAGAATAGGTATTACCGTGCAGAACCCCGAAAACCCGAAGGTTCCGCCGATGTTCTGTATGCTTTTAAGAAAGCATCTGACGGGTGCGAGAATAACTCATGTCAGTCAGACTGGTTTTGAAAGAGTGATTGAAATAGTTTTCGAAACTTATGATGAGATGGGTTTCAGAACAAACCGCCGGCTTATAACCGAAATTATGGGCAGGTATTCAAACATAATACTCTGCAAGGACGACGGGATAATAATAAGTATACTGAGACCGGTGGACTTTACAACCAGCAGTAAAAGACAGCTGCTTCCGGGCATGAAATACGAAATGCCGCCACAACAGGAGAAAACCAATCCTTTTACCGAAACCGAAAGTGGATTTTTATCCAAAACCGCAGATATGGAAGTTCTGACCGGAAAAACTCTTATGAATATGTACAGCGGTTTTTCTCCGGTTACAGCGGGTGAAATTATTTACAGAGCGGAGAGAAAATACGGCAAAGCTGACGGAAGAGCGGTTTGGGGTGAGTTTGAAGCCTTTTTGAAAAATGCTGAAAATCATAATTATACGCCTGTGGTTATAATCGGCAAAGAGGGTAAAGCAATCGATTTTTCTCTCTTTTATATAACGGAATATGAAGGGGCAGCTGAGCTTATTCCGACATCAAGTATCAGTGAAGCGCAGGATCGTTTTTTCGGAGAAAGAGAGGCAAAAGAGAGGGAAAGACAGCTTACGGGTTCGACGGAAAAATTACTGAAGAATATCGAAAACAGGCTGATTAAAAAAATAGCCCTGCAGAACAAAGAATTGCAGGATACCGCAAAAAAAGATGACTTCAAGCGACGTGCCGACCTGATTACGGCGAACATGTATCTTTTCAAAGGAAAAGAAAGAAAGATTAAGGTAACGGAATACGTTATAGGAGAAGACGGAGAATACAGCGAAACGGAAACCGAAATTGAACTCGAGAAAGGTCTTAACGCTTCTCAGACAGCGCAGAAACTGTATAAAAAGTACACCAAAGCCAAAAATGCCGAGAAAGAAATAACAAAACAGATTGAACTCGGACAAACTGAGCTTGAATATGTAAAAAGTGTTACAGATGCTCTCAGCAGAGTAAGCGGTCAGTCGGAACTGGAGGAGATAAGGAAAGAACTTGAAATTTCGGGTTACATTGCAGGAAAAGAAAAACTTTCAGGTCAGACAAAGAAAAAGAACGGGCAGAAAGATAAATCATCGGTTTCTTCACCTTTGAGATTTAAAACGCCCGCCGGAACTGAACTCCTTGTCGGAAGGAACAATCTTCAGAACGATTATCTGACATTCAGAATAGCGGACAAAAACGATTATTGGTTCCATGTGAAAAATATGCCGGGTTCGCACACTGTTCTTGTGTGCAACGGCACCGAACCATCTCAGGATGATCTGGAATTTGCCGCAGAGGTGGCTGCTTATTACAGCAAAATGTCTGACAGCGATAAGGTTCAGGTGGATTACACAAAGATCAGAAACGTGAAAAAACCGTCCGGTTCCCGTCCGGGTTATGTTATTTACGACAGGTATAGTACAGCAACAGTAAAACCCTTTAACCCGGAAACTCTGAAAACGGAGAGAGAAAAATGAATGTTATTGTAAAAAAGGCAAATGCAAAAATCAATCTTTTCCTTTCTGTCGGTGGGATAAGAGAAGACGGAAAGCATTTTGTGGAAACCGTTCTTCAGAAAATTGATCTAAGTGATACAGTAACCGTGAAGGTCAGAAAAGACAGTCCGATAAATGTTCTTTCGGACAGTCCTGATACGCCGTCCGGAGTTGACAATCTTGCATATAAAGCAGCTAAACTTTATTTAGACGAAGCGGGACTGTCATACGGGGCGGACATTTTTATTGAAAAAAGAATACCGGTCAAGGCAGGACTTGGAGGAGGAAGCTCTGACGCGGCTGCCGTTCTGCTTGCCCTTGAAGAGTATTTCAGCGTTTTAGGGTTCGATCGGATCGAAAGGATCGGAAGAAAACTCGGTTCTGATGTTCCCTTTTTCCTCTACGGTTTTCCGACGATGCTCGGTACTGAGGACGGTTCTGTTCTTTCTGAATTTCCAACCCTTCAAACGAACATATATTGTGTGCTGATATCTGCCTTTGAAAAAGAATCAACCGGAGCCATGTATGCAAATCTTGATAATATCAGAGAATCGTCATCTGGTCCGAAAAGATGTGACACACTGAGAAATGCAACCGAAACAGAAGATATTAAAAAGTTTTTTGAAAATACTCTGAATGATTTTGAAGTTTGCTACCGTGATTACGAAATGGTAAAGCAAAAACTTATGCTAAAAGGATGCGAAAAAGTTTTGCTTTGCGGCAGCGGACCCACGGTTTGCGGACTTTGTACGGACCGGGAAAAAGCAGAACGGATAAAATCAGATTCAGATTTTCCTGCTGCTATGGCTGCTTTTATCAGGTAAATGCTTTTACAGCAGTTGTTCGACAAAATCGCTCAGATTTGACGGCAAAGGAGGATTTTTGCTCAAAACATTCAGAATGTTTTCCGCTTGGCTGCGGATTCTTGTAACGTCATAAATGAACTTGCTTTGTACAACTTCATTGTCATAATACAGACCGAGTACTGAGTATACCTCATTATATCGGTCTTCTTTTTCTGTTTGCAAAACATCGTTGGTTACAACAAGCTGAAATAAAGTTTTGTTTTGGGTTTTCAAAATAATTCACCATTCCTTTTCTGAATTGTCATTTTAAAATTTTACACATATCGTCATAAAAATTCAAGCAGCAAAATATTTGTTTTTTTGTCAAAGATTTCCTGAATCAGTCAAAAATCTTATTATCGTCTCGATGAATATTTCTGATTTATTTCTAAAATATCACAAAATAATTAAATAAAGCGATTATTATGGAATTTTTTGCATAAAAAGTGAATATTAAAAATAATACAGTTGTATATATTCGAAAAATGGACCTTTTTACTAATGAAATGTATTTTTTGTAAATAATAAGGTAAAAAGTGACAATTTGCATATGGCGCTAATATTGGAAGATTATGGAAAACTACAGGTCAGCAATGTGATGAAAAAAACTTAAAATATCAAGCGGGTAATTGACAAAGCATGAAAATAGTTGTATAATTACAATGGATTAAGACGGGAAACCGGAGATGAGGAGAAATATTATGTTCTACAAAATCAAGGTTGCCGGGTATGAAAGGGATCTTCCGATCTGTCCGGTAAACGAAAATCTTTCAATAGCGGCATTTGTTATTTTCGGAGATCAGGAACTTACTTGTTCGGCGGCAGCAGAGCTTCTTAAGCTTGCACCTGAATATGATTATCTGATAACGGCAGAGGCAAAAGGTATTCCGCTTGCTCACGAGATGGCAAGACAGCACAATGACAAAAAGTACATGATTGCGAGAAAAGGCGCAAAGCTTTACATGAGCGGTGTTTTTGAGGTCGAGGTAAATTCCATTACGACTGCCAGAACCCAGCATCTGTTTCTTGATGCACACGATGCGGAGCTTATGAAAGGCAAGAAAATACTCATAGTTGACGATGTTATCTCAACGGGAGATTCACTGCATGCGCTGGAAGAACTTGTGACCGAGGCGGGAGGAATAATCGTCGGAAGAATGGCGATACTTGCTGAAGGAGACGCGGTTGAAAGAAAAGATATTATTTACCTTGAAAAACTTCCGCTTTTCCATCCGGACGGAACGGTAATGGAGTAATACATATTTTATTACGGAATGATTTTTAAATTACGTTTTGACTTAAAACGTCAAACGATACATTTTTGATTGCACAATTGAAAATAAAAAACTGAAGGTCGTTTTTTTCGATTTTTAACATTACATTTCGGAAAATATGTATAATCACCGCAGACAAATTATAAACGGTTTGTCTGCGCCTTGCAGCTGATTTAAAACTTGATCGGAGGGAGTAGCAGTGAATTACACAATTGAAAATAAAAAACTGAAAGTCGTTTTTTCCGATGTTGGCGGTGAAATGCAGAATCTCATCAATAAGGAAAACGGAACTGAGTATCTCTGGCAGGGAAACCCCGAATATTGGACGGGAAGAGCGTATAACCTTTTTCCGATATGCGGAAGACTTACAGAGGGTAAATATACTTACAAGGGTAAGGAGTATGAGATGAATCTGCACGGATTTGTCAGGAGTTCTCTTATGCAGGCAAACAAAATCAGTGACACTGAAATTGAGTTTACGCTGAAATCCGACAGTGAGCTGAAAAACATTTATCCTTTTGATTTTGTATATACACTCAGATATGTGCTGGATGAAAACAGGGTAAAGACTGTTTATGAAATTGCAAATACAGGAAACGAAGCCATGTACTTTGCAGTAGGCGGTCATCCGGGATTCAATGTCCCGCTCGGAAATGACGGAAAATTTGAAGATTATTATCTTGAATTTGACTGTCAGAAAGATATGAAACTTCTTGTAATGACTCCGCTTTTCTTTACCGGAAAGACAGAGGATTATCCGCTTGAAAACGGTAAGATACTGCATCTTGAACATTCGCTTTTTGAAAAGGATGCGCTGTTTTTTACCGATATGTGCAAATGCGTGACTCTGAAAAGCGATAAAAGCGAAAAATTTGTCAGACTCGAATATCCCTGCATGAGGAATCTCGGTATATGGCACAAACCTCAGACCAAAGCCCCTTATCTTTGCATAGAGCCTTGGAGCTCGGTACCTTCGACCGACGGAAAAGTGGATGATCTTGAAACGAAAAATCAGATGGAAAAACTGCCTGCAGGTGAAAACTTTGTTTCCGGGTTCGATATAATCATCGGTTAAAATAAAATATCGGAGAATTGTATGGCATTCCTTATACCGGATTACTGCTTTGAAACCGTTTATGATATCAGTCCTGAGTTTCTTTTGGAAAACGGGATAAAAGCGGTAATACTTGACATAGACAATACCATGGTTCCTTATGAGATCGCAGACGCTACCGAGGAAAATCTGAAGTGGCTTGGCGGTCTTGAAAATGTTGGGATCAAAGCTTCATTTGTTTCAAATAATCATAAGGAGCGAGTGGAAAGATACCGCTCTCTTACGGGACTTCCGGCATTTTACGACAGCCGCAAACCACTTGGAAAGGGAATTAAAGCGGCTTTGAAAGCAATGAATGTATTGCCGGAGAACACCGCAATAATCGGCGATCAGATTTTTACAGATGTTCTTGCGGGTAATTTTTCAGGCATAAGACTTACACTTCTTGTAAAACCGATAAGGGATAAGAAAAATCCCTTTTGCCGCTTTAAGAGACTGCTTGAAAAACCTTTGCTTGCGGTTTACCGTAAAAGAGAGAAAAAAAGAAATAGTAAGTAATAAATTAACAAAAGATAGTTTTGCGGGAAACAATAGATTCAGGTTTTTTGTTTCCTGAGCAGGTATAAAACCAAGTTGTTCAGGTGGTAAAATATTTAACCATCGGAGAAAGAGATTCAGATGGCTCCGAAAGCTGCTTAAAACAGCTGTGGCAGCCGGAAAGGAAAAAGATGTCGGCAAAATTCGGTCCGGCGGGTAACAGCGAAGCGTTTTACGCCGCCGGTAACAAAAGCACATTACAGGCTCCGCAGTGGCTGAGTGGACTCGGACTTGATCTATATGAGTATCAGTGCGGTCAGGGTGTAAGAGGAAGCGACGAAATGTTTCTTAAAATGGGAGAGAATGCCGAAAAGTACGGTATTGAGCTTTCGCTCCACGCCCCTTATTTTATTTCGCTTTCCGGTACGGAAGAAGAAAAACGCCTGAAAAGCGTTGACTATATAAAGCAGTCGGTGAGTGCGGCAGAAAAAATGAAAGCCGGTATTATCGTCATTCATACCGGTTCTGCGTCTAAGATAACCAGAGAAGAAGCAGTTAAGCTCGCAAAGGATACCATTTACAAGGCGCTTTGTGCAGTGCCTGATACAAGCGTGGCGCTCGGACTTGAAACAATGGGCAAAAAAAATCAGCTGGGCACACTTGAAGAGGTTCTGGATATATGTTCAATAGATAAAAGACTCAGACCTGTGGTCGACTTCGGACATTTAAACGCCCGAAACTGCGGCGGATATTTTGAAAGTGAAGAAGATTACAGAAGAGTTTTCGATCTGATAACGGAAAAGCTCGGCGGAGAATATGCCGATAATCTTCACTGCCATTTTTCCAAGATAGAGTACACTGGCGCCGGCGAAAAGAAACATCTTACTTTCGAAGACAGTATCTACGGACCGGAATTTGACAAACTTGCAAATGTCATAGCAAAAGACGGATACAGTCCGAGGATAATCTGCGAATCGGACGGAACAATGGCAAAAGACGCACTCATAATGAAAAATATGTATTTAAGTGCACTTGAAAGTAAAAAGTGATTTACGGCAGAGGTTGATAAAATGAAAATACTTGTGATGAACGGGATAAATCTCGGGATGCTCGGTATAAGAGAGCCGGGAAAATACGGAAGCAAAACTTATAAAGAAATCACGGAAGAGCTGTCGGAATTTGCGAAAACCAAGAACAATCTGACGCTTGATTTCTTTGTCACGGATATTGAGGGCGAATTTGTCCGCAAACTTTACGAAGCAAGGGAAAAATATGACGGTGTTGTAATGAACTGCGGGGCATGGTCGCACTATTCAATAGGAATACGGGATGCGATTTCCGGAAGCGGAGTGAAAGCGGTGGACGTTCACATGACCAATGTCTACGCAAGAGAAGAGTTCAGACACAATCAGGTTATAGCTCCGGTGTGTATCGGACAGATAAGCGGATTCGGAGAAGCGGTTTACAGGCTTGCCATTGAGGCACTCATGGGGTATATTGAAGGGCAAAAATAATGAGCACAAGACTTGATGAATTCAGAAAGATACTGAAAAGAGGACAGGCAGCCCTTATTACGGATGAGCTGAATATAAGATATCTGTGCGGAGTGCCGTTTACGGACGGAATGCTTGTCATCACTCCTGAAAAGGCTTATATTTTGACCGACAGCAGATACATTGAGGCGGTACGCAGAGATGCATCGGACGGTTTTGAAACGCTTCTGATGACCGGAAGTCTTTCGGAGCTGATAAATTCTGTGCTCTCGGAAAACGGAACAGAATCGGTGGGCTATGAGGAAGCTTCACTCAGTTGTCTCAGAAAAAGAATTTACGAAGAAAAGTTAAGCCGATATAATTTTTTCCCGCTTTCCCGCAAGGCGGAAAGTATGAGGAGTGTAAAAGACGCAGTCGAAAAAGATAATATAGTCAGGGCACAGAGAATTGCCGAATCGGCTTTTGAATATATCCTCGGTTTTATAAGTCCTGACGTAACGGAGGCTGACGTTGCGCTCGAACTTGAATACAGAATGAAGAAAAACGGAGCTGACGGCATTGCGTTTGATACAATTGCGGTAAGCGGAAAAAATTCGTCAATGCCTCACGGTGTTCCGGGCAGGCAAAAGCTCGGTAGAGGTTTTCTGACCATGGATTTCGGAGCAAAATACTGCGGTTACTGTTCCGACATGACAAGAACGGTTTGCATAGGTAAACCCGACGCCGAAATGAAGGCGGTTTATGAGACGGTTCTGAAAGCTCAGTTAAACGCACTCGGTAACATAAAAGCCGGAATGAAGTGCAGCGAAGCAGATGCACTTGCAAGAAATGTGATTGAAAAAGCCGGATACGGAAAGTGTTTCGGTCACAGTCTCGGCCACGGCGTAGGTCTTTATATACACGAGCCGGTGAATCTTTCGCCGCACTCTGAAGATGTGCTGAGTGCCGGAAATGTGGTAACAGTGGAACCCGGAATCTACATTGAAGGAAAATTCGGGGTAAGAATAGAGGATATGGTATATGTTACCGACAGTGGATGTGAAAACCTTACAAAAGCCGATAAGTCACTGATTATATTGTGATTACGTTATAAAGAGAAAGCAGAGTCGCATATTATTCAGCTTTGGCGCGGAAAAATATTAACAATTAAATTTTGTTTGGGTATTGACAAACAGTTAAATGCGTGGTATAATCAAATAAAATCAAGCCAAGATGCTTTGATGGGGCAAAAGACCGGTTGCGTTTCTTACAGAGAGCTGACGGACGGTGCAAGTCGGCAGAAAGAAATCGGTTAAACTCTCCCCTGAGCTTTCGACTGAACGGAAAAATCCAAGTAGGAAGAACGGGTTCTCCCGTTACAGAGACGGCATATAATCGTATGCTATGAGAAGGATTTCGTATGAAATCAATCAGAGTGGTACCGCGGAAGTCAGCTTTCGTCTCTGTAATGAGACGAGAGCTTTTTTTGTTGATACCGACCGTATTTTTGCAAACAAACAAGAGAGGGAATAAAATGAAAAACACTGAAAAATACGTAAAACAATACTTTCCGGTAAAGGAAAGCAAAATGAAATGGGCACAGAAGGACAGTATAGATAAGGCTCCGAAATGGTGCTCGGTTGACCTCCGTGACGGAAATCAGTCGCTGATAATACCGATGAGTCTGGAAGAAAAACTCGAATTTTTCGAGTTGCTGGTAAAAATAGGATTCAAGGAAATCGAGGTAGGTTTCCCGGCGGCGTCGGAAACTGAGTATACTTTTCTCAGAACGCTTATAGAAAAGAATATGATTCCGGACGACGTAACGGTGCAGGTACTGACTCAGAGCCGTGAACATATAATCAGAAAGACATTTGAAGCTCTGAAAGGATGCAAAAATGCGGTAGTGCATCTCTATAATTCAACTTCGGTTGCTCAGCGTGAGCAGGTATTCCGCAAATCAAAGGAAGAAATTATCGAGATAGCGGTGAGCGGTGCTAAGCTGTTTGAAAAAATAGCCGCAGAAACCGGAACCTCGTACAGATATGAGTACTCTCCGGAATCATTTACCGGTACAGAGCCTGAATTTGCACTTGAAATATGCAATGCGGTTCTTGATGTCTGGAAGCCGACAAAAGACAGAAAAGCGATAATTAACCTTCCGGTAACGGTAGAGCTTTCTATGCCTCATGTTTACGCAAGTCAGGTTGAATATATGTGCGATAACCTCAAATACCGTGACTGCATAGAAGTATCGCTTCATCCTCATAACGACAGAGGATGCGCCGTTGCAGATTCTGAAATGGGACTGCTCGCCGGTGCGGACAGAATAGAGGGAACGCTTTTCGGAAACGGTGAAAGAACAGGTAATGTTGACATTATAACGCTTGCGCTCAATATGTACTCTCAGGGAGTGGATCCGGGACTTGATTTATCCAATATGCCGGAGATAACAGAGCTTTACGAAAAGGTTACGAGAATGAAAGTGTATGACCGTTCTCCTTACTCGGGAAAACTGGTTTTTGCGGCATTTTCGGGTTCGCATCAGGACGCCATAGCAAAGGGTATGAAATACCGGGCGGAGAAGGACAGCAAAATCTGGACGGTTCCTTATCTGCCGATCGATCCTACCGACGTCGGAAGAGAATACGAGACCGACGTAATAAGAATAAATTCCCAGTCAGGAAAAGGCGGTATAGGATATCTGCTTGAAAACAATTTCGGATATGTTCTTCCGGCAAAAATGCGTGAGGATGTCGGTTACGCGGTGAAGAGTGTTTCCGATCATGCCCATGCAGAGCTTACACCTGCACAGGTTGCTGAAGTATTTGAAAAGAACTATGTAAATGTAAGTGCTCCGATAAAACTCACAGACTACCACTTCTTCAGAGGAGATGAGATAAAGGCTTTTGTAACGCTTGAAATTGACGGAAGCGTAAAGGAAATATCGGCGAAAGGAAACGGACGTCTTGATGCAGTCAGCAATGCTCTTAAAGAGGGACTCGGTGTCAGATTCAGCGATCTCACGTATGAGGAGCATGCGCTTTCGAGAGGCTCGGCGTCAAAAGCAGTGACATACGTCAGTATTACGGATGAAGCGGGAAAGAAGTACTGGGGTGCAGGTATTCACGACGATATTATAGCGTCGTCGATAAACGCACTCATATCTGCGGTAAACCGTAAGCTTAATGCACAGTCCGGCAAATGAATTTTCTGAATTTGACAGGTCAAAGGAACAGGCATATATTGTTTTTTATGTGGAAAATCAATTGAAAACAGTAAAACGGAAATATTAATCGGAAAACAATCATGGAGGAAAAAATATGGGAATGACAATGACTGAAAAGATCCTGGCGGCACACGCCGGACTTGAATCCGTCAAGGCGGGGCAACTTATAATGGCGGATCTTGACATGGTTCTGGGTAACGACATAACATCACCGGTAGCGATCAACGAATTCAAAAAATACGGATTCAAAGAGGTATTCGACAAAGAAAAGGTGTCGCTTGTAATGGACCATTTCGTGCCTAACAAAGATATAAAAGCGGCACAGCAGACAAAGCAGTGCAGATGCTTTGCGTCTGAATGTTCGATAAAAAATTACTACGATGTCGGCGATATGGGAATAGAACATGCGCTTCTGCCGGAAAAAGGACTCGTCGGTCCCGGTGATGTCGTAATAGGAGCTGACTCACATACCTGTACATACGGTGCGCTCGGAGCGTTTTCAACCGGCGTCGGTTCTACAGATATGGCTGCGGGTATGGCTACCGGAAAAGCATGGTTCAAGGTTCCGGGTGCGATCAGATTCAATCTTACGGGTAAGCTCGGCAGATGTTGTTCCGGAAAAGACGTAATACTTCACATAATTTCACAAATCGGAGTTGACGGAGCTCTTTACAAATCAATGGAGTTCGGAGGAGAAGGTCTTGCCGGTCTGACTATGGATGACAGGCTCTGCATGGCGAATATGGCTATAGAAGCCGGCGCCAAAAACGGAATTTTTGAGGTTGACGACGTTACTCTTGCCTACTGCGAGGGAAGAGTAAAACGTCCGATAAAGGTTTATAAACCTGATGAAGACGCAGAGTACGATCAGATTATAAACATTGATCTTTCGGCGATACAGCCGACGGTTGCATGTCCGCATCTCCCTGAGAACGGAAGAAATGCGTCAGAGCTCGGAGACGTCAGAATTGATCAGTGCGTAATCGGATCCTGCACAAACGGAAGACTTTCCGATATGGAAACGGCAGCAGAAATTTTCAGAGACAGACATGTTGCAAAAGGCGTAAGATGTATAATAATCCCCGCTACTCAGTCCATTTATCTTGAGTGTGTCAAAAAAGGTTATATGGAGATATTCATAAATGCGGGTTGCGTCGTTTCGACTCCTACCTGCGGACCTTGCCTTGGCGGATATATGGGAATCCTCGCCGAAGACGAGGTTGCGATTGCCACAACCAACCGCAATTTTGTCGGAAGAATGGGACATGTAACGTCAAAAATATATCTTTCAAGCCCGGCTACTGCGGCGGCGTCTGCGGTTAAGGGTTACATTTGCGATCCGAGAGAGCTTTGAGAAAGGGGTAATATCATGATAGTTAAAGGTAAAGTACATAAATACGGCGATAACGTTGATACCGATGTAATTATACCGGCAAGATATCTTAACACCGCAAACCACGCAGAGCTTGCCGCACACTGTATGGAGGACATAGACAGCAAATTCACTTCCGTAGTAAAGAAGGGCGATATAATGGTAGCCGGCAGCAATTTCGGCTGCGGTTCGTCAAGAGAGCATGCGCCGATAGCCATTAAGGAATCGGGAATTTCGGTGGTAATAGCGAAAACGTTTGCGAGAATATTTTACCGCAATTCCATAAATATAGGTCTTGCTATACTCGAATGTCCGGAAGCCAGCGAGAAAATTTCGGCTGGTGATGAGGTAGAAGTCGATTTTGACACGGGCATTATAACAAATCATACTAAAAACGAAACTTACAAAGCGGAGCCGTTCCCGGAATTTATCCAGAATATAATAGCCAAGGGCGGCCTGATGAATTCTATATCGGAGAAGTGATATGAAAAAGAAAATAACGGTACTGAGCGGAGACGGAATTGGTCCTGAAATAGTTAATGAGGCAATAAAGGTCCTGAACAGGATTGCGGTCAAATACGGTCATGAGTTTGAATATACATACGTTGACATCGGCGGATGCAGTATTGATAAATACGGAGCTCCGATTACCGAAGAGGGTATGAAAAAATGTAAAGAGGCGGACAGCGTTCTTCTGGGTGCGGTCGGAGGACCTAAATGGGACTCATGTCCGGCAAACATACGTCCCGAAAAAGCGCTTCTGGCGGTAAGGAAGGAACTCGGACTGTTTGCAAATTTGAGACCGACAAAACTTTTCAGTCAGCTTTCAAGTGCGTCACCTCTTAAAGAAAGCGTAATAAGCAACGGCATAGACCTTATGATTGTAAGAGAACTTACCGGCGGAGTTTATTTCGGAAAGAAAGAACTAAAAGAGGTTAACGGCGAAGAGGTTGCGACGGACATAATGCCGTACTCGGTTCATGAAATCGAACGCATAGGCAGGGTTGCATTCGAAAGTGCAATGAAGAGGAACAAAAAACTCGCATCTGTCGATAAGGCAAATGTTCTCGAAACATCAAGACTCTGGAGAAAGACAATGCACAGGCTTGCAGAAGAGTATCCGCAGGTTCAGTACAGCGATATACTCGTCGACAATGCGGCAATGCAGCTGATAAAAAATCCGACTCAGTTTGATGTTCTGGTTACTGAAAATATGTTCGGAGATATTCTTTCGGACGAAGCTTCAATGCTTACGGGTTCGATCGGAATGATGCCTTCGGCATCTCTTTCAGATACAACACTCGGAATGTACGAACCAATTCACGGTTCGGCACCGGATATTGCCGGCATGAATATAGCAAACCCGATAGGAACTGTAATGTCAGCCGCAATGATGCTCAGATATTCGTTTGATATGAAGGACGAAGCAGATGACATAGAAAATGCGGTGAACAAAGTCCTTGATAAGGGATACAGAACAGGGGATATTATGCAGGAGGGTTGCATAAAAAAATCAACAAGCGAAATGGGAGACCTTATCGTATCTGAAATATAACTTTGTAATGTTCGTTCAGTATTTTTGTCATTAAAAATAAAACCGGGTTATCTCAGAAATTTATGGTTGAGATAACCCGATTTGTTTGGCATAGGAAAACTTTCGGCTCACTGAATTTATACCGAGGCTGAAAATGTACCGGTTTTTTACATAACGGCAAAGTAAATTATTTTTTTCGTAATTTTTTCAGGGCGTTTCTGTAATTCTGCAGAGTTTCGTTGTATTTCAGAGATTTTAATTTCGGGAAAGATCTGATCATTCTGTTTTGCTGCCTGCTGAACATTTTCAATATCGGGTGCTTTTCGTCTGAATTAAGAATAAGTTCCGCAAGTTCTTTCAGTTTAGATTCGAGTCCTGTGAAGCCTTTGACGGTAATGAAAATATCGGAAATGAAAGCGCAAAGCATGACGGAAGTAAAGATTATAAGGATAAGAGGAGGGATTTTTTCGGTAAGTGAAACGGTAAAAGGGTGGATAAAAAGAATCAGAACCACGGAAAATAGTCCGAAAACAACTGCTCCGATTAGGCAGATTCTGCCCTGAAAATTGAATTTTTTATCGGAATAATCCCACCAGCGAGTGTGAAACATTTTTTCCATAGCCACAGAAGTGGCAAATTCAAGAGCACAAGCAATCAGTGCACCGAAAATGAAAAGAAGAATAGGGTTTGTTTCGTGACCGAGAATAAGTATAAAGAGAACCGAACCTGTTCCGTAAATCGGACAGTATGGACCGTTCAGAAATCCCCTGTTTATAATCTTTTTTTCCTGAACGGAACAAAGTACAGACTCATACAGCCATCCGAAAAAGCTGTATATCAGGAACCAAAATATAAAATTTATAATTGTATACATCAGAAACACCTGCGGAAAAATATAATACAGTGATATTATAGTCGTAAAATAAAGATTTTTAAAGAATTATAAAATAACAATAATGGGTTATTTTGTGAAATTAAGTTTTCAGCTTATTGACAATGTTAAGGAGTAGTGCTAAAATCAAAGTGCGGTTAACGTATACCGGTGAATTTTTACAATGACAATTCCGAAAAGGTTTTGCTTGTAAATTTTAATCCGGAATGGTAAAGGAGAAGGTGTATGAAAATATATAAATCGGTTCTTGAGCTGATAGGCGGGACGCCTCTTGTCGAGCTCGGTAAATTAGCGGAAACGGAAAAACTTTATGGAAGAATACTCGCAAAGGTTGAAAGTTTCAATCCTGCCGGATCGGTAAAAGACAGGGTAGCGCTTGAAATGGTGGAAGAGGCGGAAAAGGACGGCAGACTTCAAAAAAATTCGGTAATAATCGAACCCACAAGCGGAAATACCGGAATAGGTCTGGCTGCGGTTTGCGCCATAAAAGGTTACAGGCTTATAATTGTTATGCCGGATACAATGTCGGCAGAGAGAAGAAAGCTCATGAAAGCATACGGTGCCGAATTAGTATTGACAGACGGTAAAAAAGGTATGCGCGGGGCTATTGAAGAAGCAGAAAAAATCAATAGTCAGCTTCCGGGAAGTATTATTGCCGGACAGTTTGTAAATCCTGCAAATCCTTTGGCTCACAGGAAGAGCACCGGTCCCGAAATATTCAGGGATACCGATGGGAAAGTGGACTTTTTTGTTGCAGGAGTCGGAACCGGCGGAACGGTTACAGGAGTAGGTCAGTACCTGAAATCGAAAATCGGAAGCGTAAAAATAATCGCAGTGGAGCCTGAAAAAAGTCCGGTGCTATCCAAAGGAGTTTCCGGCAGCCACGGACTTCAGGGAATAGGAGCAGGTTTTGTACCTGATGTTCTCGATACCGGAGTTTATGATGAAATAATGACAGTAAATGAAGAACAGGCGTTTCATGCGTCGAGACTTCTGGCAAAAAAAGAAGGAATACTGGCAGGTATATCTTCCGGCGCGGCGCTTTATGCGGCAATGAAAATTGCCGGGCGCAGTGAAAACGAAGGAAAGAATATAGTTGTGCTGCTTCCCGATACAGGCGACAGATATTTGTCAACAGAACTTTTTTCGGAATGATCGGCAAATTAAACCCGAAAGCATAAAAGGCGACTGAATTTCATAGCGGCAAAGTAGTTTTTTATATGAGATAATAGCTATTGATTTTTCCCGGACGGTGCAGATGTACATCTGTCATGAATTCAGTTAAAAAGTCTGTTTAATACTGGATTTTTACAATAAAAAACCGGACACAAAATGTCCGGTTTTTTGATATTCGAATTTTCCGACTCCGGAAAGTTCCGTAAAAATAAGGTATAAAACTTATCTCTTTGAGAACTGGGGAGCGCGACGGGCTGCTTTGAGACCGTATTTCTTTCTTTCCTTCATACGAGGGTCACGGGTAAGGAATCCGGCTTTTTTAAGAGCGGGACGGTAACCTTCATCAGCTGCGAGGAGAGCTTTTGCCAGACCGTGACGGATAGCACCTGCCTGACCGGAAATTCCGCCTCCGGTAACTGTGCAAATTATGTCGAATTTTCCTACTGTGTCGGTAACCTCGTAGGGCTGGTTTACGATCAGCTTAAGGGTTTCAAGTCCGAAATAGTCGTCAATATCGCGACCGTTTATGGTTACAGAACCGGTTCCGGGATAAATTCTTACTCTCGCTACCGATTTCTTTCTTCTTCCTGTTCCGTAGAAATAGGGCTTTGCACTTGTATACATATCAGATATCTCCTTTCCCTAAATTACAGAGTCTCAGGCTTCTGAGCCTGATTATTGTGTTCGCTTCCGCGGTAAACCTTGAGACGGGTGAGCGATTTGGCACCGATGCTGTTTTTCGGAAGCATTCCTTTGACAGCGAGCTTAACTGCAAGCTCAGGACGAGTGCTCATGAGAGTTGCGTACTGAACTTCTTTAAGACCGCCGATATAACCGGAGTGACGGCGATAATATTTCTGAGTGAGTTTTTTTCCGGTGAGCACAGCCTTTTCAGCATTGATTATAATTACATAATCTCCGCAGTCGGCATGAGGGGTAAAATCAGTGCGATGTTTGCCGTTAAGGATGTTGGCGGCGGCGGCAGCCGTTCTTCCGAGCGGTTTGTCTGCTGCGTCGATAACATACCATTTACGCTGAATCGCATCTGCGTTTGCCATGTATGTTGACATTTCAAGTTCCTCCGTAAAAGATGTAGTTATATTAACAAGCGAAATTATACCAAAAAAAAACACCGTTGTCAATAGTTTTGATAAAGATTTTTTCGGAATTTCAACAACAAAACAAAATATCTCTTCTAAACTCATTTTTTCTCTTGTTTTCGCTATCAATCCTCTTTTGGCATAACTGAATATTTTTGTTTTCGTAAGCCAACTTAATCATTCTGATTATTGTTTTTTCTTGTTTTTTCAGTATGTAATCTCTTTTTGAAAAAACGAGTTGACAAATTCCATAGAATATGCTATAAAGAAACCGGCGCTCATTACCTGATAAAAAAAGTAAGGAGATTGATAATATGGAAATTAAAGCAGGACCCGTACTTACAGACAAAGAACTTTATCTGACACTTGATACCGACAGATACCCGGAACTTAAAGAATGCATAAAGGCTTACGAAAATGGAGAAGAACAGAAAGCAAGGCAGATATTTGCAAAGACAGTAAGAGAAATTTTTGATGTGGAGAAATTTTTCACTATACCCGGAAAAAACAAAAAGCCTGATTTCACCGACGGAGTCAAAGAAAAAGCGGAAAGAGCACTTCGGCATGAAATGAGAAGCTGCGGAACTACTCTGAAATATGAGGGAAAAGTAGACTGGTTTGCCAACCCGACGTATAACCAATACAAAGAATGGACGTGGCAGCTTTCAAGACACGATGAACTTGTGGGGCTGGCTGTGGCATACCGTGCGAGCAGTGACGAAAGATACGCAGTCGGATGCGCAGAGCTTCTTGACAGCTGGATAAAGCAGGCGGTGCGCCCGGAGCTGACGGAATCGGGTTATGCAACACTCTGCTGGCGCAGTATAGAATGCGGTATAAGAATGGGACTGATGTGGCCGGAAATAATCCATACATTCATAAAGACGGAAGCATTTGATGACAATCTTGTCGTGGATATATTCAAGTCACTGTACGAGCACGCACAGTCTATCCTTCACCGATTTACTGTAGCGAACTGGCATATTCACGAACTTGACGGACTTGGTCAGTTAGGAATATTTTATCCGGTGTTCAAGGACAGCGGGGAGTGGTACCGGACGGCAGTGACCAGGCTGTACAGTGAAATGAAGGATCAGCAGGTTCACCCCGACGGTTTCCATTACGAGCTTACACCCGGATATCACGGTGTGGTTATTCATCACGTCATGGCATTTGCGGAAGTAGCTGAAATCTACGGAAAAGAAGTTCCTTCTGAGCTTTACGGGGTAATTGAAAATATGCTAACCGTTTATGTTAAACTTATGCAAGCAAACGGTTGCATACCGAATATCAATGACGGAGGCGGCGGAAAGGCTGACGCAATGGTAAGGAAGTACATGCGGTATTTCCCCGACAATAAACTTTTCAAGTGGCTTACGGGTAACAAAGAAGAGGGCGAAAACAACCTTGATACCGCTTTGCTGTTTGAAAACTGCGGAATAATCACAATGCGCGACGACTGGGATAAACCGAGTGTTTCACTGCTATTCGATGCGGGACTTTTCGGACGGGGACATCAGCACGAGGATAAACTGAATCTCCTGATTTACAATACCGAAAAACAGCTGCTGTGCGAAGCAAATACCTATGCTTATGATACTTCCGATGCTCGCCGCTACTGTCTGTCGTCAAGAGGACACAATGTCGTGCTGGTCGATGGCAGTGAGCAGAATCGCAGGAAAACTTATAAGTGGGAGCAGAAAAATCTTACCGAAAAGGCGTTCGGAGCTGAGGTGATATCGGGAGAAAAAGCGGATGTAGCAAAGGGAATATACAATGAAATGTTCGGGGAAAGCGTTCCCGGAGAAACGGTACATAAGAGAAATGTAATATTTGTGAAAAAACCGAAATACGGTACCCCTCTTGTGATAGCGATAGATAAGCTTGAGTCTGATAACAATCATGAATATACAGCGATCTGGCATTTCGATACAAAAAATGCGGCTCTCCGTGACGGCAATTTTGTTTCAGATGAAATAACGGCGTTTATCTGCGGAGACAAAGGCGAATGTGAATTGGTGTGCGGTCAGAGAACGCCGGTTTTCCAGGGATTTATCTGCCGCAGCGGACTTCAGGGAGCAGAGGAGCCCATCCCAACGCTTCTTCATAAATACAAAGGTAAAAACACCTTTACGGTTACCGTTTTCTCAGTTCACGGCGAGGAAGGCAGTCCGGTAAAATCCGCAACTCTCGACGGAAGTAAGGTTAAAATTGAGTATAAAACCGGAGAAACCGAAACAGTAGAAACGGAATGCTAACTGTTTAACGCTCAATCTATTGACGAATTGGGTAAGGTGTGATATACTCAAAGTCAGGCAATGTCCGATAAAAAGTAATGTAAGAGGTAACTGGAATGGAGAAAGTAAGATTCGGTATAATCGGTATCGGTAACATGGGAAGCGTCCATGCGCAGTATCTTTTCAATGGCGAGATAAACGGAGCGGTGCTCGGTGCAATATGCGATCTCAAAAAGTCAAGACTTGACTGGGCAAGAGAAAAATTCGGCAGTGAGCTTCCTCTATTTACTGATTACAAGGAACTTCTGAAAAGCGGAACCTGTGACGTCGTGCTTATCGCAACGCCCCATTATCTGCATCCTGTGATTGCGATTGACGCATTCAATGCCGGTTTGCACGTGATTTCCGAAAAACCGGTCGGAGTTTACACCAAAGCAGTCACTGAGATGATGAAGGTGGCAAAAGAGTCCGGAAAAGAATTCGGAGTTATGTTCAACCAGAGAACAAATCCCGTTTACAGAAAAATGCGCCAGATAATTCAGGACGGAGAACTGGGCGAGCTGAAAAGAATGGTATGGATAGTCACCGACTGGTACAGAACCCAGCAGTACTATGATTCCGGCGACTGGAGAGCGACTTGGTCGGGAGAAGGAGGCGGAGTCCTTCTTAATCAGTGTCCGCATAACCTTGACCTTTGGCAGTGGATTTTCGGTATGCCGAAGAGCATAACAGCTTTCTGTGATTACGGAAAATATCATAATATTGAGGTAGAAGACGATGTAACGGCGTACGCAAAGTACGAAAACGGAGCTACGGCAGTGTTTATAACAACCACTGGAGAATGTCCCGGTACAAACAGACTTGAAATTTCAGGTTCTAAGGGTAAACTTGTCGCTGAGGGCAAGAAGCTTACCTGGACAAAGAACGAAGGCGACGAAAGAGAGTACTGCTTTACCGCCAAAACAGGTTTTGACAAGCTTCCGACAACCACCGAAGTGCTTACCCCTGAGTACGATATGCCTGAGCAGCACAGAGGAATAACACAGAATTTCACCGATCATCTTCTCAAAGGAACACCGCTTCTTGCATCGGGATATGAGGGAATAAACGGACTTACTATTTCCAATGCCATTATGCTTTCATCCTGGAAGAACTGTGCGGTAAATCTCGACGATCCGAATCTCGCGGATGAGTTTTACGAACTGCTCAAGGTTAAGATCGCAGGTTCTAGGAGAAAGGAAAACGTGACAGAGTCGGAGGTAGCGAACCTTTCCGGCACATACAGTTCCTGATAAAAGAAAAGTCAGCCGCTGTAAACTGCGGCAACGGAACGGAAGTCGACAACCGTTCCCGTGAATTGAAAGCACAGCCCGTTTTTTAACGGGCTGTTGCTGAGTTAAGGAGTAGAAATGGGAAAAGAAGCGAATATAAACAGAAAAACATCAAAGACTCCGGTTCTGATGTACCGCTTTTTTCTTAAAATCAGCATGGCGGGTGCGATTTACGGAGCTTTTGCAATATCAACCGGAACGGCAATTTCCGCTTCGGGGCTTCCTTTGACGCTTTCCGTTATGTGTGCAATTGCATATGAGATAGCGTATTTTATTTACAAGAGCGGAAGTGAAAAATCTATAAAAAACAAAACCGAAGGTCAGATTCTGGTACTTATCAAATTGATTTTGTTTATTGTCGGCATTTATCTGCTGATTTACGGTTCGGATCTGGTTTGCGGGAAAAAATACTACGGCATTTTATTTCAGACAGCCGGACTTGTTTTTTGTCAGCAGATACATAACAATCGCAGAATTTTCTCACATCTTTCTACTTCTTGCGAAATCGCCGGTACGGGTGTCCTCCTTGTTATGCTTAAACTTAGATACGAGCGCATAGAAGACGGTAATGGCAGAGTGTGGGTTACGGCAACGGTAGT
>CALXUV010000007.1 GCA_944391815.1 uncultured Clostridia bacterium
CCGCATAATATATGCGCTTGTCGGACTTGCGGCACTTTGGTGCATATCGCTTCTTTTCAGACCGACGGGTGAAGAGTTACACGAATCCAAAACTTAATTCAGGTTAATTCCGGATTTAAAGTTATAAATTAACAACTTTGTTTTGGAGAGTTAACGATATTAACTGATTTTCAGATTGTATTCGAAAAGGACTTTTTACCAAAAAACACCCGTGTAAACGGGTGTTTTCTTTTTTCAGTCAACCAAAAACAGATAATCGCAAGGTATATGTAAAGAGCAGCAGTAATCAGTTGGTTTATAGGAAGTAAAAGTTTCTTGATTCTGACCGTAAATTTCATTTGTCTTTTAAACACCGGTAGTCAGAAGCTTTAATTACTGAAAATTTAAATAAAAACGATAAAATGTTTTCTTGTTAAATTATGGTTTATTATTGTTATAAATAGCAAACAAACAGATGAAAAATGTCAAAATATGATACATAATCTATCTGAAATGTTGCTTCATTGAAGATATTTAAAATAATTATCGGAAAACGAATTTTTAAGCGTTCATACCTTAATTTTTCTTAACGATTATCCCGATTCATTTCCGGTAACTTTATCACTTGTTGTTTTTTCTTATTTACCCTTTGTCATCAATGATGGAAAAGTCTCATTCCGGTCATAGCCATTACCATGCCGTATTTGTCGCAGACCTCGATTACGTTGTCATCTCTTATCGAGCCACCGGGCTGTGCGATGTATGAAACTCCGCTTTTTCTTGCTCTTTCAATATTGTCTCCGAACGGGAAGAAAGCATCAGAACCAAGGCATACTCCGGTGATTGCAGCAAGGTATGCTTTTTGTTCAGCTTTTGTGAACGGCTCAGGCTTTTCGGTAAACAGCGTCTGCCATACGCCGTCAGCAAGGACGTCTTCGTATTCATCTGAAATATAGACGTCGATAGCATTATCTCTGTCGGGGCGTTTGACTGAATCAATGAAAGGAAGGTTAAGAACCTTTTCATGTTGTCTTAAATGCCAGATATCCGCCTTATTTCCTGCAAGACGTGTGCAGTGAATTCTTGACTGCTGTCCTGCTCCAACTCCTATTGCCTGACCGTCTTTGGTATAGCAAACAGAGTTTGACTGAGTATATTTCAAAGTAATAAGCGCAATCACCAGATCACGTTTGGCAAAGTCCGGCAGTTCCTTGTTTTTTGTAACGATATCAGTGAGAATATCGCTGTTTATGGCATAGTTATTTCTGCCCTGACTGAAAGTTATTCCGAAAACCTGTTTTTTCTCAATCGGATCAGGTACATAGTTTTCGTCTATCTTCACAATGTTGTATGCGCCCTTGCGTTTGCCTTTAAGAATTTCAAGGGCTTCGGGTGTGTAACCTGGAGCGATTATACCGTCTGAAACTTCTCTTGCGATGAGCTTTGCCGTTGTAACGTCGCAGACATCAGAGAGCGCTATCCAGTCACCGAACGAGCTCATACGGTCTGTTCCCCTGGCTCTTGCGTAAGCCGTAGCGAGGGGAGAGTCGTCGAGTCCCTCTATATCGTCAACAAAACAAGCTTTTTTCAGCTTGTCATCCATTTTCAGACCTATTGCCGCAGATGTCGGACTTACATGCTTGAAAGAAGTGGCGGAAGGCTGTCCCAGAGCTTTTTTTATTTCGGAGACAAGCTGCCAGCTGTTGAGCGCATCAAGAAAATTGATGTAACCGGGTTTTCCGCAAAGTATTTCAAAAGGGAGATCTTCGCCGTTTTCCATAAAAACGGAGGCGGGTTTCTGGTTGGGATTGCAGCCGTATTTGAGCATAAATTCTTTCATATTTTTCACCGTTCTTTCTTTTATGATTAACCGGTTTATTCGGTTTTAATGCTTGTTAATAGCGACATTGAAGATTAACCGGCTGACTTGATTTTGTTGTACCGTAAAACATTTTTGAAATTTTTACGCCGAGCACATGAATCCGACAGGCGCCGGTTATTTTATAACTTCGTCTTTTTTCATTGTAATTTGTCTATTTTCATTGTAAGTTGAAAATATTGGACAGGTTTTTCCTCTGTATTGAACGCTTTTGACAAAGGTTATTATTATAACTTTTTCAGTTTACCTTAGTGTACTTGTTTATCATACGGCTGACCGGCGCCGATCCGTCAAGAGGAATATACCTGACATACAGAGATATTTTATTGTCGGCGTCAAGAGAAGTCCAGATCTTGTCGGTAAATTCGTCGATTGAATCCGGGACTGATACTCTTTCAGGCTCTCCGACGAAAGTGGGGATAGGATTTCCGTCGCACACATAAGTGTGTATGAAGTGTCCGAGACCACTTATCGGCTGGTATTCAAAAAACTGCCGAAAGCAGACGCTTCCGTTTTCGTCGCCGCTTTTAAGGATACTCATTTTATAACTGAAATCATTGTCAAATTGAAGTATTGCGCTGATACGTGGGGTGAAGTTAGGGGAGTCGGGCTCGAATTTTCTTGATCTCAGTGCTTCTTCAAAGGTTTTTCCGGCAGCGAGATAATCGCAAACCGTGTCGGTCTGATCTCCGTTTGTGACGACAAAATCAGAGCCTGCTTTTCTTATCGGCGAATAAATGATAAGGGATGGGTCGGAAACCTTGCTTTCATCGTATGGGTAAATAATTACGTCGTCTCCGTTTTCGGAAAAAATTCTGTTACGGGAGTTTTCGCTTCTGCCCATGATAAAGTAGGCAAAAACCGCATTTTTGGAGTCGGCTGATTTTCCGACAACGATTCCTCTTCCGACATAAGAGTTTCCAATCAGATGTTGGCTGATATCAGGTGTTTCGTAAATGTTCATAACTTGCTCCTTGATTATGTAAATATTGATAAGCTGAAACGGTATGGGTTGTAGTGTATTGAAACAATTCGGGTTAAGCCTAAAATCTTAACCGGGATTTTTCAGAATTGGTGAAAAACGGTTATATTGCACATCCGACGTTTACACCGTTATTTACCTGAAATTCAAAAAAGAGCAGTCCTACACAATAGTCGGACTGCCCAGACGGACGGCATTATCGACTTTTGCTCCCTTGCGGTAAACCGCTTACTCCGTCAGTAACAAAAGTCCTCATAGATATAGTACCATAACAATCGGATTTTGTCAATAGCAACAGAGTAAAGTTGAGTAAAAAATTAAGGGAGTATTTTATAGACAAGGTCATTGACAATAATATAAAACAGTGATATAATAAAGTGATATTTTATATTATACAAGTATCAGTGGGTGATTAAGAAATGAACAGCATATATCTTGACAATTCCGCTACCACAAAACCTTGCAAGGAAGCAGTTTCTGCTATGGAGAAAGCGATGACTTCTGTGTACGGTAACCCTTCGTCAGTTCACGGTGCCGGGTGCGTTGCCGCTCAGCTTTTACTTGACAGTCGCAATGAGATAATGTGCGCACTGTTCGGAGAAAATATGCGCAATTTGCTGCCTGCAACACCGGTTTCGAGGTCAAAAGCCGGGGCATACGGAAACGTCTTTTTCACAGCAGGAGGAACCGAAAGTGATAATACAGCGATTTTCGGAACTTTGGCGGGATGCGGAATTGAAAATCCTGAGATAGTTACAACCGACAGCGAACATCCTGCGGTTCTGAATTCGGTAAAGTATCTTGAAACCAAGGGAGTAAAGGTTCATTATCTGAAAACAGTCGGTGGTATTGTAAGTGAGGATGAGCTTAAGTCAAAGCTGAACGGTAAAACGGTACTCGTGTCGGTTATGCATACCAATAACGAAACCGGGGCTGTTTATGATGTCGGGAAGCTTTTTTCTGAGGTAAAGAAAATAAACAAAAACATTGTCTGCCACACCGACTGTGTTCAGTCGTTTCAGAAGCAGTGTTTTACTCCGTTTACGCTTAATGCCGACATGGTAACCGTCAGCGCTCACAAGGTGCACGGTCCCAAGGGCGTAGGAGCTCTCTGGATATCGGAAAATCTTTTGAAAAAGAAAATGCCTTTGCCTTTGATTTACGGCGGAGGGCAGGAATCGGGACTCAGGTCCGGAACAGAGAATCTTCCCGGAATAGCTGCCTTTGCGGCGGCGGTAAAGGCGAACGGGGGTTGCGACGCATGGAAAAATTTCGACATGAAAACAAGCAGACTGAGAGAGCTCATCAGAAACGGACTGCCGGATGAATGTATTATAAATGAATCAGTCGGCAAAACCGCTCCGCACATTGTAAGTATCAGCCTTCCGGTTGTAAAGAGTGAGCCTGTTCTCAATCTGCTGTCTTCCGAAGGAGTATACATATCCGCCGGATCGGCATGTTCTTCGCACGGGAAAAAAATAAGCCATGTGCTTAGGGCGTTCGGACTTGATGATAAAACTGCTGACGCAACGGTAAGAGTCAGCACCGATACCGACAACAGTGAGTCTGATATCGAGGTATTTTGCGAAAAATTAAGACTCGCGGTCAAGAGAATGCACAGATAAGGTATGCCATTACAGAGTAGTTGATTTAATAAACGGCAGGTCGGTGGTTTTTTCGCAGGCTTTTCGGTTTATCATGGATTGTATGCTAGCAGCTTACCGGATTATTTTCTTAACCCCTTTGACAGTTATACAAATTTTTCTGATGCTGTCAAGGGTAAATCAAGCGGACTCCGTCCGCCCTTGACAGCATCCTCAAAATTTGTTTTATGCAGTCAAGGGCTTAAGAAAAAATGTGAAGTAAACTTCATGCATTTAAAATCAAAGTACGAGAAAAAGTGAAAGTTAATCTTGAAATAAAAATTTTTAATTTTGCTGCGAACGCTTTTCAGAATCAAAAGACGAAACTGAAAAAAGCGCCTTGAAGCAAGGCGCTGTGTAATTTCAGCTAATAAGTATCAGATTTTTTCGGTTATCTTTATGTTTTCAGGTTGTACGCCTGACTGCTCAACTACTATCTCCATAATCTGAGCCACTTCGCTTTGCAGCAGAGCGCTTTCGGTTTTCACAACTATTGTTGCGCTGCCGTCGTTTATTACTGCCACACACTCCTCAAAGCCTTTTGCTTTGATAAGGGTTTCGATGTTGGCTTCCGAGGCAATTTCATCGGCAATTCTCGATACGTCTGCGATTGCTTCCGCTTTTGCGCTTTCGAGAGCCGTGTCGCTGTCGATTACAAGCTGAAGAACTTCAAGTGCCTCGTCTCTTGCCTGCTGACGGCTGAGCTGAACGGATGCGAAATAACTCGCAACATTATCGTTTTCATTTCCGGTTTGTGTTCCGTCGTTGTTGTTTTCACCTTCATTCTGTTCATTTCCGGAGGGAATGTCAGTCGGGTCGTCGGTTGGTGAATAAAGTATCCAATTAACACAGACTGCCGCTGCTACGAGTAATACTGCTGCGCAGATTACCAAATTCCTTCTTCCGACCTTTTTGATTCCCTGCGCGATATTCTCAGCGCTTTTTTTGATTTTTTCTCCTACCATTTCTCTTGTTTCCTTTCTTGATTTGTAGCAAGGGATAAGAACTGCGCCTTCCCATTTACTCTTTGTAACATTCTATTCGCGATAAAGGATATTTAGAACCGCAAATGATTTTTTTTGAAAATAATAATTCGACAAAAAGTAAAGCAGACAAGCAGTCAATTCATAATATTACGGGTAAAATCGCTGTTTCTTTTTACGAATTCAATTATTTTTTCAGAGGTGAATATGTTGGAATTAAAGTTGGATATAAAAGATGCTGATTATGAAGCACTGAGTAATTATCTGATACCGAGCCTGATAAAAAATAAAATAGCTCAGACCGGCGCTAAAATAGCAGTGCACAGTGTTTTGAAAAATAAAAATGCAGACGAAAAAGACAAATTGGTTGCCGAGCTGCTTAACAGGAACCGGAGTAAAATACTTGGCTACCTTAATGAAAAGGTCACCGGGCAGGGACTTAAATGTCATTTTGCTGACTTTGAAGCCAAAGAAAAACATTGACTGAATAAAATGAAAGGCTAAATAGACTATGAAAAAACTTATTTCGTACCTGCGGGATTACAAAAAAGAAACTTTTGTTGCTCCGCTTTTCAAACTGCTCGAGGCAGGGTTTGAACTTATCGTACCGCTGATAGTCGCAATGATAATTGACGACGGTATAGCAAAAGGAGACAAACCGTTGATTTTCCGTATGAGTCTTGTTTTGCTTTCGCTTGCGCTGATAGGATGGACGTGTGCTGTGGTAGCTCAGTATTTTGCGGCAAAGGCGGCAGTAGGAGCGACTGCAAAAATAAAAGCCGATTTGTTCGGCAAAATAATGTCGCTGTCTTTCAGCGAAACGGACACACTCGGAAACTCCACGATGATTACGAGAATGACCTCGGACTGTGCTCTGTTTCAGAATGCTGTCAATCTTTTTCTCAGACTTTTCCTGCGTGCTCCGATAATAGTTTTCGGGGCGATGATCATGGCTTTCACTATTTCAGTAAAAGCTGCGTTGGTTTTTGTAGGTGTTATTCCGCTGCTGTCACTGGTCGTATTCGGAATAATGCAGATAACCGTTCCGCTTTACAGAAAAGTTCAGGAAAAGCTCGACGGTCTTCTCGGAATTACAAGGGAAAATCTCACCGGAGCAAGAGTTCTGAGGGCTTTTTGCCGTGAGGATGAGGAAATTAAGCAGTTTTCCGAAACCAATAAATCGCTTTCCGCCATGCAGGTTTTTGTCGGTAAGATAGCAGGACTGACAAATCCGCTTACGTTTCTTCTCATAAATACGGCAATAATTGTGCTTATTTATGTCGGTGCTCTCGAAGTAAACTCAGGAAGTCTTACGCAGGGCGAAGTAATAGCTCTTTATAACTACATGTCGCAGATACTTGTTGAGCTTATAAAACTTGCAAGTCTGATAGTAACGGTAACCAAAGGTTACGCAAGTGCCAAAAGAATTACGGCAGTTCTTGAAATGCCGTCTGAGGTTACGGAAGAAAAAAACTGCGGAAAAGAAGTTACGTCGGGAAAAGTGGAATTCAGAAACGTTTCTCTGACCTATAAAAACGCCGGTGCGCCATCTCTCAGCAATATCAGCTTTGTGGCAAATCCGGGAGAAATAATCGGGGTTATCGGGGGTACCGGTTCGGGCAAAAGCTCGGTCATAAACCTTATTCCGGGGTTTTATCCGGCAAGCGAAGGCAGCGTGGAGATAGACGGAACGGATATTTCAGATTATGATCCGGACACTCTGAGAAAGAGCATTGGTGTTGTCCCGCAGTACGCAAAACTTTTCAGGGGTACTGTAAGGGAGAACATGCTCTGCGGCAATGAAGACGCCACGGATGATGAAATCTGGCAGGCGCTCAAAGATGCTCAGGCATACGATTTCATTATGCAGAAAGACGGTAAACTCGATTATATGATTGAAAACGGAGGTAAAAACCTTTCGGGCGGTCAGAAACAACGTTTGACAGTAGCAAGAGCACTCGTCAGAAGACCTAAAATACTTATACTTGACGACAGTACATCTGCACTCGATTACAAAACGGATTCACTGCTCAGAAAGGCCGTGGCTGATCTTGACTATAAACCGACGGTTTTCATAGTTTCCCAAAGAGCCTCGTCGGTACTCAACTCGGATAAAACGGTCGTTCTTGAGGACGGAGAGTGCGTAGGGTACGGTTCTCCCGCAGAACTGCTGAAAAACTGCGATGTTTACCGGGAAATATACCGTTGTCAATTTCCGGAGCAGGTGTGAAAGGAATAAACGAAATGAAAAGCAAACGTAAAATTTCAAAGGGAACAATTCCGAAAATACTTTCATATATCGGTAAATACAGAATTCTTTTCGCGCTTTCGCTTCTTATGGGTGCGGTCAGCGTTTGTCTTACTCTTTACATTCCTCTGCTTGTGGGAAAAGCCATAGACCTGATAATCGGCAAAGATGCAGTTGATTTCGGAAAAATGACAGAAATTCTTTTACTTGGAATTGTTTGCGTTGTTGTAGCTACTTTGTCGCAGTGGATTATGGGCGTTATTAATAACAGAATTACCTACAATGTCGTGAGGGATATGCGAAAAGACGCTTTTGTAAAAACAGAAATACTTCCACTCAGTTATATAGACACACACCCGACAGGAGAAACCGTAAGCCGTGTTATTTCGGATGCCGACCAGTTTGCTGACGGACTGCTGCTCGGATTTTCTCAGTTTTTCACCGGAGTGCTGACTATAGTAGGAACTCTCTTCTTTATGCTTACGATAAGTCCGGCTATAACGGTAATAGTTGTGGTTCTCACACCGATTTCCTTGTTTGTGGCAGCATTTATAGCAAGGAAGACTCACAGAATGTTTACTCTCCGAGCAGCTACAAACGCAAAACAGACTGCGTTTATCGACGAGAGCATAACCTCTCACAATGTAATAACCGCCTTCGGACTTAAAGACAAGAAACAGCAGGCGTTCGATGAAATAAACAGAGAGTTTGAAAAATACTCAATAAGAGCCATATTCTTTTCCGCGCTCACCAATCCTTGTACACGTTTTGTAAACAGTATAGTTTATGCGGCTGTTGTAGTTGTCGGAGCACTTTCGGTTATAGGTTTCGGAAGCGGACTTGATCTTTTCTTTTCCGGAATTACGGTAGGAAGCCTCGCCACACTTCTCAGCTACGCCAATCAGTATACAAAACCGTTCAATGAAATTTCAGGAGTTTTCACCGAACTTCAGAACTCACTTGCCTGTGCTGAGAGAATTTTTGAGCTTATAGATGCCAAACCTGAAGTTGCAGACAAGGAAAATTCGGTAAAAGTCGATACTCCGAGCGGAGATGTGGTTTTCAAAGACGTATGTTTTTCTTACACTCCTGACAAAAAACTTATACAGAATCTTTCCCTTGAAGTTGAAAGCGGAAAAAAGGTAGCGATAGTCGGACCTACCGGTTGCGGAAAAACAACACTTATAAATCTCATAATGCGTTTTTACGATGTCAGTTCCGGATCGGTTTCGATAGGTTACACTGACGGTAGCGGAAATGAAAAGCTTTCAGATATACGGGATATTACCAGAAGAAGCCTCAGAAGCTGTTACGGTATGGTGTTGCAGGAAACCTGGATAAAAAGAGGAACAATCAGGGACAACATCCTCATAGGTAAGCCGTCGGCAACAGAAGAAGAGATAATAGCGGCAGCAAAAGCGTCGCATGCGCACAGCTTTATCAAACGTCTCCCGAACGGTTACGATACACTGATAGGTGAGGACGGAGGAAATCTTTCCCAGGGACAAAAACAGCTGCTGTGCATAACAAGGGTAATGCTTGCTTTGCCGCCGATGCTGATACTCGATGAAGCGACCTCTTCAATTGATACCAGAACCGAAATGCGCATTCAGGATGCGTTCGGAAAAATAATGGAGGGCAGGACATCGTTTATAGTTGCTCACAGACTTTCAACCATACGTTCCGCAGATATAATCCTTGTTATGAAAGACGGAAATATAATCGAAAAAGGAAATCACGACACCCTGATGGCTCTCGGAGGATTTTACTGTGAACTTTATAATGCCGGACTTGCAAAATAATAAATCCGGCATCGGATTATAAAATAATCTCACGTTTTTTCTGATTTTAAAAAATACAAATGCATAGGACTAAGGAGGAAAGTAAAGATGGGGAAGTACGACATTGCGGCATATGTGTGGCCGTCCTATACCGGTAACGAACCGAGGAGCCGGATGTTCTGGGAACAGGGTTACGGAGAATGGCAGACTGTAAAATCAGCAACTGCAAAATATCCCGGGCACACATGGCCACGGAAACCGCTCTGGGGCTACGTCAACGAAGCAGATCCTGCAGTTATGGAAATGGAAATAGAAGCAGCCACTTCTCACGGAGTAAATGTTTTTATTTACGATTGGTACTGGTATGACAACAGGCCGTTTCTTGAAAACTGTCTGAATGACGGTTTTCTGAAAGCTTCAAACTGCGGCAAAATGAAATTTTACCTTATGTGGGCAAATCATGACGCAAACCATTTATGGAATAAACAACTTTCGGATACCGATGTCGGCAGTACGGTTATATGGAAAGGTGCGGTAGCTCCGCTTCAGTTTGAGGCAATGTACAGACGGCTTGCCGATAAGTATTTTACAAAAGAAAATTATTACCGAATAAACGGATGTCCTGTCTTCATGATTTACGAGCTTTCAACTTTCATTGAAGGTATGGGAAGCATAGGCAAGGCGGCGGAAATGTTGGGTAAATTCCGGGATTATGTTAAGACCCTCGGATTTCCGGGACTTCACCTGCAGTTTACCGGACGTGAATCCGGAACGGTTAATCTGAGCGGTGTTGACGGTAAAAGCACAGCAGATATCCATGAAGTAATAAAAACGCTGATGCTTGACAGTTTCACACATTATCAGTTTGTACATGTAACGGATATAGACAGAGATTACAACCTGATAATGAAGGATATCGAATCGCTTTGGAACAGGATAGATTCTGAATATGAAATACCGTATTTCCCGCATATATCATGCGGATGGGATAATAATCCTCGTTTCTACGGATTCAGACCGGGGATAGTTAAAAACAATACCCCGGAAAATTTCAGGTCGGCACTGATCAAAGCAAAATCGTATATAGACAGTCATCCGCAAAGGCCAAGACTTATAACACTGAATTCATGGAACGAATGGACGGAAACAAGTTATCTTGAACCGGACGACCTCTACGGATACGGATATCTTGAAGCGGTAAAGGATGTTTTTCTGAAATAAAATCTGATAAATAAGAAGCGGAAAGGAGAAACGGATGCTCAGACTTATTTACGGTACACCGAGAAGCGGCAAAACCTATAAATGCGATACTGAAATACTGTCTTGCCTTAAAGCCGGAAAGAAAGTAACGCTGGTAGTTCCGGAGCAGGAAGCAGTCGAGGCTGAAAGCCGTATCTATGACAGGGCTTTTTCCGATAAAGTACCGCTTGAATATCTGACCGTTGCTTCCTTTCGCCGACTCGCAAATATCGCTTTCAGAAAGCATGGCGGAATAAGCTATAATCAACCCGGAAACGCCGGAAAGCTACTGCTTTTGTACCGAATTATCGAAGAACTTTCTCCGGCGCTGAAAATCTACTCAAATGCTCAGGACAGGCGTCTGAGTGAAATGCTTCTCGGAGCAGTAAGTCAGCTGATAATGGCAGGCGTCAGTCCATCTGCGCTTTCTCTGGCGGCGGAAAAAACAGAAGATGAGGCATTTCGTGAAAAAGCAAGGGAGATAGCCCTCATATATGCCGCATACAGTGCCGAAATGTCAGAACTCTATTCGGATCCCACTGATGATATCAACAGACTGGCAGAATTATACCGTCGCTATGGTCCGGACACTGAAAACGTGTATTTTTTTGACTCGTTTAACGGTTTTACATATCAGGAAATCGGTGTCATTGAATCTGTTGTAAGAAAATGCGACGTGACAGTTACTCTTAATATGCCTTCTGTTTCCGGTAAAACCGGTTTTATGACATCTGAAAAAACAGATCGGAAGCTAAGGGAAATTGCCGGAAACTATAAAATAGATATTTCAACCGAAACTGTATCCGGTGGAAATTCTGTCGTAATTCCGGCTTTTTCGCTTATCAGGGAGCGGCTTTTTGATTTTTCATACTGTTCGGACGATGGTTATTCCGATGGGAATATAGAACTTGTAACGTGTAAAAATCCTTATTATCAGGCTGAATACATTGCGGCTGACATATGCAGACGCATAAGAGCAGGAGCAAGGTATAAGGATATTGCCGTGGTCAGCAGAAACACTGAGCTATACAACGGAACAACTGAGGCGGTTTTTGAAAGATACGGTATACCGGTTTTTAACTCAAAAAGGACGTTGCTTTCCGATTCTCCGATATGTAAAACGCTTTTTTCGGTTCTGGATATAGCATCGGACGGTTTCAGAACCGAGGATATACTGTCGTATGCCAAGTCAGGATTTTGTCCGCTTACGGCAGAGCAGACAGACTTGCTTGAAAATTACGTATCTTTGTGGAATATAGACGGGAAAAAACGGTGGACAAGCGAAGAAAACTGGACAATGAACCCCAAGGGCTATTCGGAAGCTTTTGATGAAAAATCGGAAATTATTCTCGCAAAAGTCAACAGCATAAGAAATCTTATAATAACTCCCCTGAAGGAATTTTCGGACGATATAAGGGACGAATCAATCACCGGATGCTGTAAAGCGCTGTACCGTTTTATCGAAAAATCAGGATTATACAGCTATATGCGTTCCAAAGCCGGCAGAGAAGAGATTACCGCATATAATTCTTTTATGCAACTGCTTCAGACGTTTACCGAGGTGCTCGGCGATATACCTGCCAATGCCGTTACTTTCGGCTCGCTTATAAAAATGGCAACAAGGAATACGGATTACGGAAAAATTCCTGAAAATTCCGACAGTGTGACATTCGGAGATGCCAAAACCGTCAGACTCAGCGGCAAAAAGCATATTTATCTTGCTGACTGTGAAAACGGAGTTTTTCCGGCAGCTCCGGAAGATAACGGATTTTTTTCGGAAAAAGAAAAAATGCTGCTTTCGGAAAACGGTATTGACTTGTCGGAGGACATTGAGGAAATCTGCGATGACGAGCTGTTTTACTTTCTCAGATGTGCTGTAAGTCCGCAGCAGACGCTGACAGCGCTTGTCTGTTATTCCGGCGGTGAACTTTCTCCGTCTGTGGGATTCAACGGTTTAAAAAGGCTTTTCCCGGGTAATAAAATAAAATTTTATCCCGGAGATGATACGGATTTTCATCGGATACAAACCGGACAAACTCTTTTTGAGTCGCTTTTTTCGCTTAAAAAAGCGGGCTACAGCGATGTTTTCAGTTACTTTAACAGTAAGTCGGGACTGAAAACTGCACAAGAAGATGAACCGAACGTTACACTTAAAATAGATGAAAGCAGCGCAAAATCTCTTGTCGGTAAACATATTTATCTGACAAGTTCAAGGATTGATGACTATGTCAAATGTCCTTTTATGTATTATTGCAGATATGTATTAAAACTCAAAGAACGCAAGTATTCCTATTTCCGTTTTTCCGAAATAGGAAGATACATACACAGTATAATGGAAAAATCGCTTGAAGAGTATTGCTGTGCTCCGGAAGCGGAAAACGCTGAAAAAGATATTGCCGGTATAATCAGCAGAGTAACCGAAAAGCTTCTGATACCTGTTCTCGGTGAGGGCTCTTCGTTGCCGGACAGGCGTTTTGGCGCACTTACCGAAAGATTAAGAAGAAATGCCGGATTTCTTCTCCAAAATACAATAGGAGAACTTAAATCAGGAAAATTCAGTCCGGTATTTTTCGAACTTGAAATAGGGGGAGAAAAGGTAGATCCGCTGAAAGTTCCGCTCGGAGACGGAAGTGATGCGTTTATCACAGGAAAAGTCGACAGGGTTGACGTTTTCAGGTCAGACAGAGATATTTTCCTGAGAGTCGTTGATTACAAGTCAGGGGCGGTGAAGCATACTCTTGCAAAGCTGAGCGAGGGAATAGATATGCAGATGCTTTTGTATATGTTTGCCTTGCTGAAAAACAAAAATCCGGAATTTCTGAGGGATGTCGGAGGCAAAGACGGCGACAGACTTTTGCCGGCGGGAGTAATGTATCAGCCGGCAAAGCTTAAAGTATACAACGCTTCATCGCCGCTGAGCGACACCGAAGCAAAGGAAAAAGCGGAGGAAAGTCTTGTAAGATCAGGGCTTTTCGTAAACAATCTTGATGTGCTTGAAGCAATGGAAAGCGAACTTGCCGGAAAATATATCCCTGTAAAGCCGGGAAAAGACGGAACTCTGCCGGAAAAATCACCTATGCTGATATCCGAAGAGGATTTCATGAATATATACGGAGTGCTTGCCGACGCACTGAAAAAAATTACAGAAGATATGAAACACGGTGTTGCCTGCGCAAAGCCGAATATGAAGCTGTCGGTTATACCTTGCCGATACTGTAAAATGTATCCTGTGTGCCGAAGCAGAAAAAACTGAAAGGAGCTGTAACCGTAAGATATGGAAAAAGAAAAAAATGCTTTAACGACGGAAAACAGCAGTTTGCTTTCGGTCGAAATGAAAAATCAGCAGAAGCCAAAGGAAAAAGCGATAGAATGGACAGATTCGCAAAAAGCCGCACTTGAACTAAAAGCGGACAGAATACTGGTTTCTGCGGCGGCCGGTTCGGGAAAATCCACAGTCCTTACCGAAAGAATTATGCGTAGGGTTCTCAGTGGAAATGCTGAAGTCACATCGCTTCTTGCGGTCACTTTCACAAAAGAGGCTGCGTTGCAGTTAAAACAGAAAATAGCCTCAGCGCTGGAAAAAGCAGTGAGTGAAAATCCCTTTAACAAGAATCTGCGCCGACAGCTGATGCAGCTCCCCTCAGCCTCAATAACAACAATTCATTCCTTTTGCTACTCACTTATAAAGAAGAATTTTCAGTCGCTGTCTTTGCCTTCTTCGCTCAGAATTGCGGATGACGAGACTGTTACACTGCTGAAAAAACGGGTTATGAATGAGTTTGTTGAATTTTGCTATGCGGGACTCTTCGATAAAATTCCGGACTTTGCCGTTTTCAGTGAGAATTTTGTAAACGAGCTTGACGATTCTCTTTGCGAGCTTTTTCTCGATATATATGACAGAATGCGTAACCATCCGGATATATTCGGAAAAACTTACAGCTATCTGAATGAGGACGGCGGGATTGACGGAACTCCGTTTTTTGAGATAATAAAAAACAAACTGCTTGTTTTTACCGATTACTACGGAAAGTTGCTCAGCGCCGGATACAGTTATATAATAAAAACTCCGGAATACGGAGAAAAGTTTTCCGAAGTCTGGCAGGATGTTTTAGACTACATTAAAAGGATAGAAACTGCAGCAACCTCCGGAAAATACCTTAATTTAAGTGAAGTACTGCGCAGTACACCGGAACTGAAAAGAATAGTCATAAGAAAAGGTAAAGAAGAAGTCTGTGAATATTATCGGGCGTGTCTGAAAGACTTTTTGAAAGATTGTAAAGAATATTCGGAAAAATATTTCTGCTTTACAGCAGAAGATATAAATATGCTCGGAAAGTCAACATCAGACATATCCGGAAAAATAACCGCATTTCTACGTGAATTTGACATGAGGTTTACCGAGGCGAAAATAAAAAGGAATATTCTTGATTACGGTGACCTTGAACATTACGCAGTAAAACTCCTTTATGACGAAAACGGTAACGTTTCAGGGCTCGGTGAGAAAATTTCCTCGTCTTTTACGGAAATATACATAGATGAATTTCAGGATGTCAATCCTCTCCAGAACAGTATATTCACCGCTCTCGGTAAAAACTGTCCTGTATTCATGGTCGGTGATATAAAACAAAGCATTTACAATTTCAGAGGTGCCGCGCCCGGAATTTTTTCCGATTACAAAAGAAATTTTACCGAATATAGTAAAGCAGACTTTTTTTCCGGTAATGTCAAAGACACGGAAAAATTAATAGTGTCAGATAAAAGTTTTTCCGAAAACAGGAGCGGTTCCGATTTGTCAGCCGAAAATAATCAGGACTCCGATAATGATAAGTTTGCGGATATTAATAGTCAAAAAATATCAAATGTTAAAACTGATAAGCCAAAAAATGATATAACTGTATTTCTTTCAGACAATTTTCGTTCCGAATCACATATAACAGATTTTGCAAATACAGTATCGGACGCTATGTTTTACAGTCCCGATGACGTTCTTTACGATTTCAGAATACCTTATTCGGAAAACGATCGTCTTACTCCTCATTCAACTCCGACAGAAGAATTTTCAAAGGTTCAGATAATAAACGTCGGAAAGCCGGCGATAAGCGATAACACGGATGAAAATGAGGACGGCGGCAAAGAAAGAGAAGCAGAAATCGAAAAAGAAAAATCAATAGTTTACGAAGCAGAGGTTGTTGCCGAAAAAATACAAAAATTGTGTAAAAACGGAGAAAATCCGTCTGATATTGCGATATTGCTGAGAAGTCCCAAGGAAAAATCAGCGTATTATGAAAGAGCACTGAAAAACAGGGGAGTTCCGGTTTTTTCAAAGAAAACCGAAAAGCTTTTCGACAGACCGGAAATTCAGCTTGTACTGTGCATACTTAACGCCTGTGATAATCCGTACAGGGATATTTTTCTTGCCGGAGCGCTTAAAAGTCCGGTTTTCGGCGTTACGATGAGTGAGCTGGTTGATATGAGGGCGTCTGAAAAAAATTCAGAGTCTCTTTTTGAAGCACTGCTGGCGTATACCAAACGGACTCGCTTTGAAAAAGGTGAAAAATTTCTGAATTTCATATTAAAAATACACAACTATTCGCTTAAATACCCGACTCACAAAGTGATATGGAAAATTTACGGCGAAACATCACTTCTATCTCTTCTCGGTGATGCGGACGGAGTTTCGGAATATGTCGGCGCACAGATTAAAGAAAATCTGATTTTGTTTTACGAATTTGCCGAAACGGTAAGTGAGTCCGGTAGCGGAAGTCTTTACTCACTTACAGAAAAAATAAGGCTGCTGATAGAAACTGACAGTTCTCCCGATGCGGCAAAGGGAAAGGAATCCGGAGTAAAAATAATGTCGGTGCATGCTTCAAAAGGTCTGGAATTCCGGCATTGTTTCCTTTGCGGAACGTCTTCGAAATTCAACATGGACGATACAAGAAAAGACGTTATTTTCGATCCGGAAACAGGATTCGGAATACGTGTCAAAGACGAACTCAGGCTTTCGTCCTCTGATACCCCGTACAGAATGGCACTTGCCGCCCGTATCGAATTAAGTCAGACGGAGGAAGAAATGCGACTGCTGTACGTCGCACTGACAAGAGCCAAAATAGGACTCTTCATAACCTCAGCTTCGGAAAAGTTTGATACACTGTCAGCCGGATGCCGTCTGAGGTCAGAGTTTATACATCCGTATGTTTTTCTGAATGCGCCAAGCTACATCAAATGGATTCTGACTGCAATTTTTGCAGGCGGTAAAGCGGACGGTTATGAAATAACTGAAGTAACACCGGCTATCGGAAGCTCAAAAGAAGTAGTAAAAGACGATTTTTCGGATAAAAACGCAGTTTCGGAGGAAATGAGTGAAAATCTTAGAGAAGAGCTTGAGAAAAGGGTGAATTTTGTGTATCCTTACATGCACATGCTCACCGTTCCCTCAAAAATAGCTGTATCAAATCTAAGAACCGGCATTCTTGACGCCGATGAGGAAAGCGACGGATTTACCGATATAAGCGGCTGCCTGGAAAATTCGGAAAATTTTGATATTCTGAGTCAGTATGATCAGAATGGCAGTAACGGATATCCATTTGCAAGCGTTGACGTGTTTCCTGAAAACGCTGAATTTTACGGCAATGCTGAACATACGGAAGAATCGAGCGGGGGTGCGGGCAGAGAAGATGAATATGTTGATGTTTTCGGTACCGATACGGAGTCAGCATTTCCGGAATGGTATAAAAGTGAAAGAGAAAAAACGGACAGCGGTAACGTTTTAAATATTGCGACTGATAACACATCTGAACTTACCGTGCCTGAGTTTATAAGCGGCACTGTTCAGAACAAAGCAGCTCTGAGAGGCACGGCAACCCATGTTTTCATGCAGTTCTGTGACTTTGAAAACGTTGAAACTAACGGAGTTGAAAGTGAAACGGCAAGACTCCTTGAAAATCGTTTCATAACAGCGACATACGCTGAAATTGCCGACAGAAAAGCTATTGAAAAGTTTTTTTCGTCAGATATATATTCCGAAATGAAAAACGCAGTAACCCTTGAAAGAGAATACAGGTTCAACGTGAAGTTAAATGCCTCGATGTTTACCGACGATCCGAAGAAAAAAGAACTGCTAAAAGACGAAAGCGTTTTTGTGCAGGGCGTTATTGACTGCTACTTCCGTGACAAAAACGGCAGAATAACACTGGTTGACTATAAAACAGACTATGTTCCCGCCGAAATAAGAGGAAATACCGAGAAGGAAAACGAGTTTTTTGTCAACCGCCACAGTGCTCAGCTGACGTATTACAAAACCGCGCTTGAAATGCTTACGGGAGAAAAAGTAAGCAGGACAGTGATATATTCGTTCAGTGCGGCAAGAAGCATAGACATCTGAAAGGATTTGAAAAGGACATGAAAAAAACGGTAATTTTTGATCTTGACGGCACACTTGCCGACACAATTTACGATATAAGAGATGCACTCTGCTGTATGCGGAGAAAACTTGGATTTGGTGATATTTCTGTTGAAGATACACTTAAAAACATTAATAACGGAGCATATGTTCTGGTAAAAAAATCACTTCCGGAAGAATGTACGCAGGATGAAGAATTTATCGCCGCCGCAAAAAAAGTCTACGAAAGTTATTATCAAAAATGCTACAACAGCAAGACAAAAGCTTTCACAGGATGTACTGAAATGCTTATGAAATTAACGGAAAGCGGCTGTCAACTTGCTGTCCTTTCAAACAAACAGCAGAGTTTTGTTACCGAGATAGTCAGTACCCTTTTTCCGGAAATTCCGTTTGTATGTGTAATCGGTCAGGGTGAATTTCCGACAAAACCAGATCCGGCGGCAGTAGAGTTTATAGTCAGAAAGACGGGAGCAAGTAAGTCTGAATGTTTTCTTGTCGGTGATTCTGATGTCGATATGCAGACTGCAATAAATGCCGGTATACATCCCGTAGGAGTTTCGTGGGGATACCGGGATGCGGAAATTCTCAGAGAAAAAGGGGCGGTATTTATAGCCGGTGAACCTGCCGATATCAATAACAAAATTTTGTTAACACAAATTTAATCTGTTGTTCGTATTTAACTGTTTTAAGTATGATAAACTCTTGATAGGAAATGATAATAAAAGGGGAGAGAGAAATGGCTTCAACCAGACTTACGAGACAAAAACAGGAATTCAAACGTTTCCTTGAAGTCAACAGAGAATCGGAAATGACTGTCGCGGAAATGGCAGAGAAACTGAAAGAAAACGGTTCCGATATGGGTATAGCAACGGTATACCGGGCAGTACGCCGTCTTGAAAAAGAAGGTCTGCTTGTCAAGACAGTCAGCAGCGGTGCCGGCAGTACTGCAAGATACAGGTATTCTTCCGGCGACGAAAATATCCGATCCATCCACAGAGTGTTTTGTCTCAGCTGCGGCAAAGCAATGGATCTTTCCTATAATTTTACCGATAAACTCGAAAAAAGCGTGTCTGAGGTAACAGGTTATTCGCTTTGTGATCACCAGATAATGTTTTACGGACTGTGTCCGGACTGCAAATAAAAAAAGAGGAGAAATAGAAAATGAATTTGCCTTTTAAAATTGATCTGAACAATAAAACTGCGGTTGTAACAGGTGCCGGCGGAGTGCTTTGCTCTTCGTTTGCGGAGGCGCTTGCGCAGTGCGGTGCCAAGGTAGCTGTTCTTGACCTGCGTCTTGAGGCAGCACAGGCTGTGGCGGACAAAATCCGCGCCGAAGGAGGAACGGCTAACGCTTACGCTTGCAACGTGCTCGATAAAGAGTCGCTTGAAAAGGTAAGAGAAGAGGTCTGCAAGGATTTCGGTCCCTGCAACATTCTCATTAACGGAGCAGGCGGAAATAACCCGAAAGGCACAACCACAAAGGAATATCTTTTCCCAGAAGATCTCGGTCCAGATGCTGCAAAGGATATAACTACATTTTTCGATCTTGATCCCAAGGGAATAGAATTTGTTTTCAACCTCAATTTCCTCGGAACGCTTTTGCCTACCCAGGTGTTTGCCAAGGATATGGCGACGGCAAAGGATCCGGTGATACTAAATGTTTCGTCAATGAATGCTTTCAGACCGCTTACCAAGATTCCGGCATACTCTGGTGCCAAAGCTGCGGTTTCCAATCTTACGGCGTGGCTTGCTGTGCATTTTGCCAAAATCGGAATACGTTGCAACGCCATAGCTCCCGGATTTTTCGTAACAAAGCAGAATGAAGCTCTGCTTATGAATCCGGACGGTTCGCTTACTCCGAGAAGCGGTAAAATTCTTGCCGCCACCCCTATGGGACGTTTCGGTAAGCCGGAAGAGCTTATAGGGACGGTCCTCTGGCTGTGCGACGCCGGAGCATCCGGATTTGTAAACGGTGTGGTCGTCCCGATCGACGGCGGTTTTGCGGCATACTCCGGAGTCTGAGTTTTAAATTACGTTTTTCAGATCATATTACTCATGACTGAAAGAACTTAAAACTCATAACCCATTTGGTCTGAGTTAAGATAATTTAGTTTGAGAAGTGTCCTGATAACGTAAAATTAAGTTGAAGTAACTGACATCAAATTTCCGGATACCGCATTTAATTCAAGAGCATCTTAGCGGTGTTTCCTATTATCGTAAATAAATCCGGAATGCCTGAAAAACTTACGACTGCAAAATTTTTAAATAAGAACAGCGGAGCGGATTTTACGAGTAATTACTCTTTTGCTTTTAAATCAGAGAAATACTGATTTTGATTTGTTAATACCGTAGATGAAAGCTATTACCTATTGTAAAGAAAACACGCATTTTACTTGCATAGAACTGTAAATTAAATCCAGATTATTAAAACGGAGGACAGGATTATGAGAAAAGTAACTGTCGCGGTGATTGGCTGCGGAAGAATAGCGGAAAGTGCGCATTTTCCGGCGTTTTCGCAAATGGAAAATGTCCGGATAAAATACGCCTGTGATCTTATTACCGAAAAGGCGGAAAAAATCAAAGAGAAATTCCCGTTTGCCGAAAAAGTCATTAAAGATTATAAAACGGCACTTGTTGACCCGGAAGTAGAAGCGGTATACGTTCTGACTCCGAATTATGCCCATTATACAGTGACAATGGACGCACTTCGGGCAGGAAAACACGTTTTCTGTGAAAAACCCATAACGGTTAATTACAGACTTTCGTGTGAAATGGCTGAAGAAGCGAAGAGGCAGAACAGAATCCTGAACATTGGTGTCTGTAACCGTTATCATAAATCGGTAGAGATGCTTGAAGAAATGAACCGCAGTGGAAAGTTCGGAAAAATTTATCATGTGTACTGCAGTTTCCGCGCATTCAGAAGTATACCGGGACTTGGCGGAAGTTTCACCGACAAATCACAGTCCGGAGGCGGAGTTCTGATTGACTGGGGTGTACATTACCTTGATCTTATACTGTATATTCTCGGCGGGGCAAAACTCAAAAATCTCACCTGCGATACCTACTGCGAGATGGCAAAAAACATGAAAGAATATAAATATCGCAGTATGTGGGCAGAGAATACCAAAAATACCGAAACCGGTGTCAACGATGTTGATGATTTTGTCACCGGTTACATAAGAACCGACAAGGCAAGCATATCCTTTAACGGGGCTTGGGCTCAGAATATAGATGTATCTGATACGTTTGTGGATTTTCTCGGAGACAAAGGCGGAGCAAGGCTCAGCTACGGCGGAAAATTTACATTTTACAACGGAAGCACCCTGTCCGCCGAAACCCCGGACTACGAAATACCGAATATGTATCTGCGCGAAGACAGTGATTTCATAGCCTCTGTCATAACCGGAGAGAAGAAAAGAAATCATATCGATTACATTCTTGAAAGCGCACGACTGCTTGATTATCTGTATAAGTCAGCCGAACAGAAAAAAGAGATAGAATGCTGACCGGATTTTCATCCTGAAATGACGGTGCATGCTGTTGACCTACCTGTTAAAATTATCTGTTTTATATATTTTCAAACAATTCAATACCCCGTAAAAAACACCGCAGAGCCAGCTCTGCGGTGTTTTTTGGTATGACGGGCATATCAAAGCTCTGCGGTGAAAGTCCGCTGGGAGGTAGTTACCGACCAACCCGAAAGCGACTCCCAAGGTTTACACCGTAAGGTGTAGGCGAGAAGAAGGGATAGCGAAACCGTAGCCTGACGAACAGAAACTCGGTACGAAGGCGTGATAGGCGGATAAGTTGGCCAGAAGCAACGAAGTCCAAAAGGTAACCGTAACCCTATTGCGTAAACCGAGCAGGTAGACGAGGAAAGAGTATTGGTTTATCCCGTGAGGTCTCACAGACAGAGAAATCTGTAGTAACAACGAACTGTGAGAAGTCAGCAGAAGCCATAGTACCAAATGCAAATTTGGGAAGGGCTGAACGGTTCAAAATCGCATATAAAAGATGTTCTGCTCAGAACCGATACGCAAAGTAGCCGAAACGTATATGAGGCAAAATGCGGGAAGTCTTAGGTTAGATAACAAAGAGCAGAAGCGTTGAAGCAATACGAGATAGAGAACCGAACCGCCGTATGCCGAACGGCACGTACGGTGGTGTGGGAGGGGGGAGAAATTCCCCTCTACCCGATTTTAGTGAACTGAATGTTTGTATTTTTCTTCCGATAAATAATAACGAAAATGCTTAATTCATTCGTTTTAAGTTGAAGCTCAAAAAAGGGAATTAAATTGCAATAAATGCAAATAATATTAAAAATCAACATTGCGGAGGGATTATGGAAACAGTTACGGAAGGGAAGAAACCTTTTGGAATAAGAGATAAAACAGGATATCTGCTCGGAAATATAGGAAACGATTTTACCTTTACGTTTGCGAGTATATTTCTTCTCGTTTTTTATACCAAAGTACTGAAAATATCAGCCGAACTTGTCGGAACGATGTTCGTCATAGCGAGGGTTATCGACGCATTTACCGACATAACCATGGGACGTATAGTTGACAGAGGCAGAGACGGAAAAAACGGAAAATTCAGACCGTGGCTTCGCAGAATGTGCGCTCCGGTGGCAATAATGAGTTTTCTGATGTATCAGAGTTCACTTGCCGATGCGTCGATGGGACTGAAAATAACCTATATGTTTGTGACATATATTTTGTGGGGCAGCGTGTTTTATACAACAATAAATATACCGTACGGTTCGATGGCTTCGGTGCTCAGCCCGAATCCTGATGACCGTGCGGCGCTTTCAACGTTCAGAAGCGTTGGTTCTGTAATTGCAAATCTCGCGGTTGGCGTAATAGCCCCGATGTTTCTCTATGCAGTGGATAACGCCGGCAATCAAATTGTGCGAAGCGAAATGTTTCCGGTCGTAGCCGGTGTACTCTCAATAGCAGCGATTTTTGCCTATCTCCTTTGTTATTCACTGACAACTGAGAGAGTAAAGCTTCCGCCGGTACACAAAACCGAAAATATCGGTTTTTTCCGTACCGCCGGAGAGCTTCTCAGAAACAGAGCACTTATCGGAATAGTAATCGCTTCGATTTGTATACTTGCGGCTCAGCTGATGAATCAGTCAATAAATCAGTATTTGTTTATTGACTATTTTAACGATAAGCGCGGAGTTATGATTATGAGTGCGCTTTCAATGCTCCCCGGACTTCTTTTAGCACCTCTTGCGGTACCGCTTTCAAAGAAATTCGGTAAAAAGGAAATAGGAATATTCGGAAGTTTTTGCGGAGCGGTTTCCTGCGTTATTCTTTTTGTGCTCAAAACCAAATCAATGTGGACGTATATAATCATAAATCTTGTCGGATTTCTCGGATTCGGTGTCTTCAATCTCATAATGTGGGCTTTTATAACCGACATTATTGATGACAGAGAGGTAAAAACCGGCAAAAGAGAAGACGGTACTGTTTACGCTGTTTATTCTTTTGCGAGAAAAGTCGGACAGGCAATAGCCGGCGGACTTGGCGGCTGGGCGCTTGCAGCTATCGGATTTGACGAAAACTCCGCTGTTCAGACAGAAGAGGTAATAAAGGGAATTTACGGGGTAGCAACCTTTATTCCGGCAGTACTTTATGCGGTTGTCGGTCTGACACTTCTTCTCATTTATCCGCTAAGCAGGAGAAAAGTGGAAGAAAATACGAGATTTTTGAGCGAAAAAAATAATATTAACGGAGAAGAGTAATGCGTAAAGAGTCAGTAATAAACGAAAATTGGTATTTTACCGACAGCAGTGATAATTTCGGCGATGCAACCTTTACAGAATGGCAGAAGATAAATCTTCCACACACATGGAACGCAAAGGACGGAGCCGACGAAAAAGCCGGTTATAAACGAACCGAATGCATGTATGCAAAAGAAATATTTTTTCCCGGAACCGAAGAAACATCTGAATATTATCTTGAATTCGGTGCGGCAGCTTCGGAATGTACTGTTTATGTAAACGGAAAGGAAGCAGTATCGCATAAGGGAGGATACTCGGTATTCCGTGCGAATATAACGGACCTGATAAACAGCGGAAAAAATATTATTACGGCAAAGGTCAGCAATAAGCAGAGCGAAGAGGTATATCCGCAGATGGCGGACTTTACCTTTTACGGCGGACTTCACAGAAGCGTCAAGCTTATCGAAGTAAATAAAACACATTTTGAGCTTGATTTCCGGGGAGCGGAAGGAATAGCTGTGACGTCGGATGTTTTAAGGGGTGGAAAGGCTGTTCTTAAAATTACCTCTTATGTAAAAAATGCCGACGAAAATACTGTGCTGAGATATACGGTTTCCGACAGTGCCGGTAAAACAGTTTCAGAATACTATGAAAACGAAACAGGCAAAACAACCGAGATTCCAATGCAAGGGGTAAATCTGTGGCAGGGGATAAAGTCTCCGTATCTGTACACAGTAAAGGCCGAAATAATCAGATTCAATGAGGTGCTTGATACTGTTACAGTAAAACACGGATTCCGGTCTTTCAGTGTTGATCCTGAGAAGGGTTTTTTCCTGAACGGGGAGCTGACTCCTCTTCGTGGTGTGTCAAGACACGGAGATAAGCTCGGTAAGGGTATTGCTCTTGATATCAGCGATCACGAAACGGACTGCACCCTGATACTTGACTCAGGAGCAAACACCGTAAGACTTGCGCATTATCAGCATAGCCGTGAATTTTACGATTTGTGCGACCGTTACGGGCTTATAGTCTGGGCAGAAATTCCTTTCATAAGCAAGATGATGAGCGGACGGGAAGCGCACGAAAACTGTGTAACACAGTTAAAGGAGCTTATATATCAGAACTACAATCACACCAGCATATTTTTCTGGGGAATATCAAATGAAATAACGATAGGCGGCAGTTCCGGAGAGCTTGTGGCAAATCTGAAAGAACTTAATTCTTTGGCAAAAGAAATCGACAGCACAAGACTAACCACAATGGCACAGGTTTCGGGACTTCCAATGGATGATGTCCAGAACCGTATAACCGACGTTATAGCGTATAACCATTACTTTGGTTGGTACAGCGGAAAAACGGAGGACAATGAAAAGTGGCTGGACGAATTTCACAGACGAAATCCCGACGTTGCACTTGGCTTGTCCGAGTACGGCTGTGAGGGAATAATAAGCTATCATAACAGTGAACCGGCAAGCGGTGATTATTCGGAGGAATACCAGTCGCTGTATCACGAGCACATGGTAAAAATTCTGAAAGAAAGACCTTGGATATGGGGCAGCTATGTCTGGAATATGTTTGATTTCGGAAGCGATGCACGTGACGAAGGCGGCGTTGCCGGCAGGAACAACAAAGGACTTGTGACTTTCGACAGGAAAATCAAAAAAGACAGCTTTTACCTCTATAAAGCCGCTTTCAGCAAAGATAAAACTTTGCATATTTGCAGTAAAAGATACTCTGTCCGAAAAGATGAAGAGATAAGCATAAAAGTGTATTCTAACTGTGAAAGTGTGACGCTGACGGTAAACGGAGAAAAAATTCCCGGAGAAATTACGCAAGGTCCGGTGTTTATTTTTGAAGGCGTAAAACTGACGGAAGGAATCAATTTAATCCAGGCAGAAAGCAATGGGATAACCGATACCGCTTATATAAGGAAAACAGACAGAGAGCCTGAAAATTATCAGTACAAAGAGTTGCCCGGAAAAACGGGAGTAACTAACTGGTTTGAAAACAAAGACCTGAAAAAGAAGCGTGAGTTGACGTTCAAGGACGGGTATTATTCTGTAAATAACAGCGTAAATGAAATAATGAAAAGCGAAGAAGCAGGGAGCGTGTTGGTAAACGCTTTCAGCAGTGCAGTTGGAATGAAACTGAAAAAGTCAATGCTGATGATAATGGGAGATCAGACACCGATAGAAATGTTCAATTCAGATCTCAGCAGAAACAGCCTGAAAACCGACGCATCTGCGGTTCTTGCGATTCTGAACGAAGAGTTACAAAAAATAAAAATTGAAAATTAATTTATTGCCGTCAGTCAACCGGTAAAAGCGTACTAAAAAATGAATTTTTCGGAGCTGAAACGAAGTTTGGCAAATTCATATTCTGAAAATAAAGTTGTTACAGGAAAACTAAGCACAAAGTCAAAAAACAACTTTCGGGCGTTCAGGTGGAGCTAACGAAATGATTTTTAAGAAAATTTATTAATTCAGCCACTTAAAAATTAAACTGTCCGGATTTTGAAAAAATAAAAAAGGGGCTGAGTCATTAACTTAGCTGAAAAAAGAAAAAAGCGGATGCTTTTTACCGAAAGGTATTGAGTATCCGCTTGCTTTGTTGTATAATTTAATTGCTACAAAAAACCTACAAGAAAGCGAGATAATTATACAACAATGAGAGACAGAAATCAAGTA
>CALXUV010000008.1 GCA_944391815.1 uncultured Clostridia bacterium
ATTTGCGGGAACAATTATTATTTGTGTAAAATCGTTGTTCGATATAACCCTAAAACAGCGAAAAAACATCTTTACACAGAATTTGCGAAAAGATTATTGTTCAATCTCTCCCAAAAACAACAAAAAACTCTACAAACCTGACCGCGAGAAAAGTTTTTGCCACCTACTTTTTTGTAAAAAAGTAGGCAAAAAACTTCTCTACATTGGATTTGTTGAAATACTTTTTATTTAAGAAAAAACGTTGTTAAATCTCTTCCCAAAACAGCAAATTTCCCTCAAACTCATTTGCGAGAAAAGTTTTTGCCACCTGCTTTTTTGTAAAAAAGTAGGCAAAAAACTTCTCTACATTGGATTTGTTGAAATACTTTTTATTTGAGAAAAAACGTTGTTAAATCTCTTCCCAAAACAGCAAATTTCTCTCAAACTCATTTGCGAGAAAAGTTTTTGCCAAGCTTTTTTCAAAAAGCGGGAAAAAGCGGGGAAAAAAGCGGGATCATAGGATGCTTGAAAAATCATATCCTTGGTTTCTCATAAGCTGAATGATAGGCATATAACTGTCGCCTGAAATGATAAAGTGTTCAATAAAATGCTTTTCGAAAGGAGCGGTCAACGCATATAGTTTTTCAGTGAAGTAGATATCGTTTTCCGAAGGATACGGATCGGCTCCTGGATGATTGTGCAAAAGAATAAACCCGGAACTGCGATAACGAAAAAGCGCACTGCCGAGTTTTTCAAGATTTACGCCCACCTGACAAGCCGAACCTTGCGCAAGCTCCTCAAACCCCAACATACTCATGTTGTTGTCGAGCAGCAGCACGGAGTAGCTTTCCCTTGTGTCTCTTATGAACCGGTAAACACAGTATTCCGCAATGGCGTCGATGCTTTCAAAGCGTTTTCCGCCTTTAAGCTTGTCCAGATGGTAATAAAGACTTATATCCGGAATGAATTTTATCAGTGACGCCGTATTTTTATCTGTCCCGAGCGCATCGGCGATATCCTCAATATCAGCCTCCAAAGCCGACGAGACAGAGCCGAATCTGCCAAGCAGCCTTCCGGCAAGCATATTCACATCGGCATCCGGCATAACGTAAGAAATCAGCAGAGCCAGAAACTGCTTAGGCTCAAGCCGGGAAATACCGTTTCCGGAAAGTAACGCCGCTATTTGTTTTGAAAATCTGTTGATATTTTTCACCTTTTTCAAATTTTATCTTGGAGTAAAAATCAGTTCAGTTGTATTTGCCTCTGACTATGGATACAGAGTCATTTAACATCATACAAAAAAATCATCACATAAGTGATCAAAAAAAGCACGCCGAAAACAATTCCGATAACATTAAGTATACCAGCTGTTTTTATTTTGGCTTTTTCGTCCTCATCTGTCTTTGAGTTTTGCGCAAAAATCGTAAGAAGAAGTGAGGCGCCGCCAAAGAAAGCCCCGATGCTGACTATACCGATCAGAAGTGTGATTATGGAAAAAACAAGAGAACCTTTGTTTAAAGCTCTTTTACTCTGAGGTGCGGGATTATTATCATAACTATAATTGTAACCGTTTTGCCCGTAGCCGCCTTGTCCATAGCCGTTCTGACCGTAGCCGTTCGGATTATATCCGCCTTGGTTGCCCTGTCCGTAGCCGCCTTGTCCATAGCCATTTTGACTGTAACCATTTTGACCGTAACCGTTCGGATTGTATCCACCTTGGCTTCCCTGTCCGTTGCCGTTTTGACCGTTGCCGTTTTGCGCAAATCTGTTTTCAGATTGATACCTGTAGTCACGTTCCTCTCCGCGTATATGTCCGCAGTGCGGGCATTTCGGCAAGTCATCATCGAATTTCTCGCCGCAATTGGTGCAATAAGTGAACGCCATATTTTCTCCTTTTCTTTTAAAAAACTATCCTGAAAAACTGTTTTCGGTAACAGATCCGTTTATCCTCTCTGTATGCCTCAAAAAAACGAATTTTTCAGAAAAACCATTTACAGAGCTATCTCACAGCTCCATACTCAATAACCAAGACCTATCATAAAAAAAGCAAAGAATAACAGTCCGAAATACATCAAAAAAACTAACCCCAAAAGCGAAATACCGATTATGTTGAGTATTTTGGCAGTCCTCAGCTTTGAAAATTCTTCGTTGTCATCTTTTGCATCGACCGCAAAGCAAGTCATGATAAGTGCTATCACACCGAAAATCAGTCCTATGCCGGTAATGATATTTATAATAGAAAAAACAAGCTGTCCGACATTGATTTGTCTGCGTTTATAATATGTACCGTACGGATTATAATTGTTGCCGTAATAATTTTGTCCGTCGGGAGTATTTCCGTACCGGTATTTTCCGTAAGGATTTTGACCGTACGGGTTATTTTGGTTATGACATCCGTTTTCATAATAATTCTGTCCGCTGCAGTTTTTCCGGAACTCTCCGGCGTCGTCCTTACCGCACTGTCCGTAACTGCCCGAACCTCTCACATGTCCGCAATAAGGACATCTCGGAAATTCATCTGAAAATTTTTGTCCGCATTTTTCGCAATAAACACAAGCCATATTTTTCCCTTTCTGTTCGGTTTACTCCGGATGGGTAAACTGAACAAATATCAGCAAATCTGTCGCCGTCACCGGTTGGGTTTCCCTACTGAAAAACCACCGTCAAACATTTTGGAATTTTTTCATGATTTTTATTCCGTTTGGTTTAAGGATTCAAGCAAAGGACGGGTTTCCTTGATTAAAGTATCTGCCTGAATTAAAAAACAAACCCAAAAAGTCAATACCTGTAACTGTCGCCTGTGTATTCGTAGTAAAAATCAGGATTGCTGACTGCTACCGCCACGGAGATTATTACAAATATGATAAAGAGAATTAACGCAATAATATTAAGTATTTTTGCTGTATTCAGTTTTGAACTTGCGTCATAGTCGTCACGTGCATTTGTAGCAGTTATTGTAAGCACGAGAGAAATAATGCCGAGTATGAAACCTATTCCGCAACAACTGCCCAGAACTATATTTATTATGGAAAAGACAAGCTGTCCTATATTCAAGGGGCGTTTCTGAGGAGTATTTCCGTATCCTCCGCCCTGTCCGAACTGACCGTAACCGTCTTGACCGTAGCCGTTCGGATTATACCCGCCTTGGTTGCCCTGATTGTAACCGCCCTGTCCGTAACCGTTCGGATTATATCCGCCTTGGCTTCCCTGTCCGTAGCCATTCTGACCGTAGCCATTCGGGTTATTCCGGTCATTTCCGTCCTGGCCGCCAAAAGGGTTTTTGGGGTTATCAGAACCGCTTTCGTTCGGCTCGTCTTCTGAGTTTTTTACACCGAAAGCCGCATTATTGTTAAAACCTTGCGGAATCCATCCGCACACCGGACATTTAGGGAGACTGCTGTCAAATCTTTCTCCGCATTTAGCGCAGTAGATAATCGCCATACCTTATTCCTTTCGTTGAAGTCTGATTATGTTTTTAAACGATGGAAATAATACCGTCTTTTAATCCACCCGTTTGATTTTCGCCGAGGCAACCGTAACGTACGCAAATTTATGCGCAGGCTTCGTCCTGAATAAAATACATTAAGTTTGTCTTTTATTATGAGACGTTTTCGGGTTACGCCGATAACGGAATTTAATAACGGCCTGTCTGCTGCTCTAAATATTGCTGATACTGTAACAGAAACTCTTCCATGTTGTTCATTAAAATAACGGTGCTTATGATTGTTGTGATGATCGTTATCACAATTGCCGCTATGTTTAACTTTTTGGCAATATCGAGCTTTGAAATCTCTTCATATCTGTCGGTTGCTCCTGCCGCCTGTGCAGTGAAAACAAGAGCAATTATACCGAGAATACTTCCGATACAACAACTTCCCAAAAGAATATTGATTATCGAAAACACAAGCTGTCCTACGTTTATAGATCTTGACGCCGGGGTAGTATTTTGCCTGTAATCGCGACGGTTCGGATCGCTTCCGTAACCGTTTGGGTTATATCCGCCCTGATTACCACCGTAGCCTCCCTGATTGCCTTGACCGTAGCCGTTTTGTCCGTAGTTGCCCTGACCATAACCGCTTTGATTGTAGCCACCGGGGTTGTTTTTGTCGTCGGTACGCCAAAGCTTCTGACCGTTGCCCTGACCGGAATTCTGATTTTCCTGATTGCCATTACCGTAGTCGGAGCCGTAACCTCCGCTTCGTGGTTGCTGTCCGTTTACGCCCTGACCGTAATTCTGACCTTGGTCAAAGGCGCCCTTTTCCTCGGAAAAAGATACGGGATCTCCTCGACGGTGTCCGCAGTGCGGGCACTTCTGTTCTGAATCGTCAAATTTTTCTCCGCAGTTTGTGCAATAAGTAAACGCCATGAAAATCTCCTTCTTTCTTTTTGATTTATGAGGGACATTTATGCCTGAAACATCAGCGCCGAAAGCAGCTGATAACCCATTCCGACCAGCGGAATCGGATTTGTTTGTTAATTGTATAAGAAAAGTATTTTCGCCGTAAAACTGAACCACCCTACGCAAAGCGGAGGCAGGTTGATGTTATTTTATGTGAGAAAAACACATCCTTTGAAACGCCGGACTACCCTTTACACTGCAAAATCCGGTTGTGTTTTTTCTCCGAAAGCAAAAAAAGCAAATCAGAAAAACATCAGCGCAGAAAACATCTGAATGCCGGCTCCGAGTATTAATATCAGAATGAAAATATACAGCAGTAAAATCAGCAAGATAATCACGGAAATTACAATTCCGATAATATTCAGAATTTTAGCAATCTGAAGCTTTGATTTTTCGTCATCGTCGGTGGCTGCATCTCTGGCGAGAATTGTAAATACAAGTGACAGCACTCCGAAAATAAATCCGAACCCGCAGACGATGTTTATTATCGAAAGCACAAGCTGAGTTGTATTAAAAGTTCTTTTTTTCCGGCAATACGGGTTATATCCGTAAAATTGAGGATTATGATATCCGTGCGCATCCGAAGAGCAGTTAAAACCGTTACCCTCCGGATTCTGAAACCTCATGTTGCCGCACGCCGGACATCTTTCAAGCTGTGCGCTGTACCTTGTTCCGCATTTCGTGCAATAAATAAAATCCACTGTTACTGCCTTTCTTTAGCCTTTACCGCCACTTTGTCGGTTAAAATATCAGTCTTCGGTCAAATTCCGGAATATATAAACTTAAATTTACCGTTTGTTTCAGCTTAAAAACATAGCGCTACCTTGTTTCATATCCTCTTTGCTGTTCTCCTGCGTTTTTCCGGATTGCCTTTCCTGCATTCAACACAGTCAAATACGGCATCCGCATTATTTATTTGAGTTTATGTGAGGCCAGTATGCCTTGAAATAACTGAACCCGGAAACCAGAGTTGTTATTACCATTACCGCAAGGAAAAAATACGAAGCTATAAGAAGGTCGCTTATCAGCGGCTCAATTATTATGACCGTTATTCCTATGATCTGGGATACCGTCTTGATTTTTCCGAAAATATTTGCCGCAATTACAATTCCGTCGGTATTTGACACAACAAGCCGCATTGAAGTGACAGCAAGCTCCCTGAATACTATTATAAAAGCGCAGAATGCGAAGATCCTGATGAACAGCGACGAAACGGTAAGTCCTGACGCAATCTCACGGCTCAGCTCAGGGTCTGCTGAGGTAAGAACGAGTATACCGAACATGGCTCCGAAAACCATCATTTTGTCGGCAAGCGGATCCATAAACTTTCCGAAATCGGTCACAAGGTTGTATTTCCTTGCGATTTTTCCGTCAAGCATATCTGTAAATGCCGTAAGAAGGAAAAGTATCGCTCCTACAATCCTTGACACGTTTATTCCGAGCACCTCCGGCACAACAAGGAAAAACAGAAAAAACGGTATCATTATCATGCGCAGACATGTCAGCTTATTTGGAAGATTCATTGCTATTATTCCTTTCGGTCTTTACTTTTCGGTTTCACGGCACCCGTAATGCCGAAAAACCGCATTTTCCCCTCCGACCGTTTTTTTGACAGACCTGTTTTTTTGGCAGACCTGTTTTTTCGGCAGACCTGTTTTTTCGACAGATCTGTTTTTTCGACAGATCTGATGTAAGTTTATCTGCAAGTGCAAGACAGCGACCTGCATTTTTATCCGGTAAGTTAAAAGTCTTCGGGGCGTACAATACCGTACGTTTCGCACCGCAAAACGCCTGCATATTTTCCGCAGAAAACCAAGAGCCGAGCGTAAAGCATCGCAGAGCCGCTTGTGCGCCATGTTTGTTTACGGAAAATCCGACAGAAAATCTGCAAAGCAAAAAATATCCGGTATTTTTTATTACCTGTGTATCAGTATTTTCTCAGGATATTTCCGAGTACTTCTATGCCTCTGACTATCTGCTCATCGGACGGCGTTGAGTAGTTAAGTCTGAACGAGCTGCTCGGGGCATTTACATCGCAGTTGAACGCCGTTCCGGGAACGACCGCAACCTTTTCAGCAAGCGCCGAGGCTACAAATTCGGTCAGATCCGCTCCTGCGGGCAGCGTACACCATACGAAAAGTCCGCCTTCGGGCGACGTATATCCGACATTTTCCGGAAAACATTTTTTTATTCCGTCAAGCATCAGCCCGCATTTTTTGCGGTAAAGCGCTCTGATTTTGTCAAGGTGAGGCAGATATAGCTCGCTTGTCACAAAGCTTTCGCATATCATCTGGCAGAGTATGTTGGTGTGGACGTCTTCAACCTGCTTTGCGACTACCGCTTTGCTTATTATCTCCTTCGGGGCACAGAGAAATCCTATCCTCATTCCCGATGAAAGCACTTTTGAATACGAACCGCTGTACGCAACTATTCCGTCTGTGTCCATGCTTTTAAGCGTCGGAACATCCTCTCCGCTGAATCTCAGCTCTCCGTAGGGGTTATCCTCAAGTATCAGTACTCCGTATTTTTTGGCAAGTCTGTATATTTCACGGCGTTTCTCTGCCGACGTCGTTATTCCCATCGGGTTATGGAATGTCGGGATTATGTATATAAGTTTGGCATTCGGATTGTCTTTCAGTGCTTTTTCAAGCTTTTCGGTATTCATTCCGTCGCTTTCCATCTCCACGCCTACCACATTTGCTCCGTTTGAGCGGAAAGCGTTAAGCGCTCCTATAAAACTCGGATCCTCGGCTATAACCGTGTCCCCCTCGTTGCACATAACCTTGCACACAAGTTCAAGTCCCTGCTGTCCTCCGGAGGTTATTATAACCTCGTCTCCTTCTCTGTCTATTCCGAAGGCGTCCTTCAGCCTTTTTCTGACCGCTTCCCTGAGTTTCGGATATCCTTCCGTTACGCTGTACTGAAGCGCCGTCACGGGGCTTTCACGCAGTATCTGCGCTGCCTTTTCCTGTATATATTCCGTCGGAAACGACTCCGCCGCCGGGTTTCCTGCGGCGAACGCTATTATTTCCGGGTTTGTAAGACTTTTGAATATCTCCCTTATTGCCGACGGCTTAAGAGATGCAAGTTTATCCGATATACGGTATTCCATTTTCATTTACCTCTGTACTGCTGTGTTATTAAGTCAATTTTAACAAAATATTTATAATATGTCAAGAGTATACGCGAAAAATTGCTTGAATAATCGGTAAATTTATGGTACAATAACGTCGACGGGTTAATTACCGGATAAATAACAAAATCGGAGATCTTTTATGTCTGATAAATTCGAAAATACAGGCGAAAACAGCCGCTCCCGTTCAGCACGCTGTATGCATTATGTCGGCAAAACGCTTTCTGTTGCCGTGAAAGTTCTCGCCGTCGCGCTTATCGCCTTTCTCGTTATACGCATGTTTACTTCAAAGCCCCCGGCAAGCATGAAAAAACTCATCTGGAACGAAAATCTGCTTTCCGTTTACACTTCAACCGACGGGCAGACCGAAATCCTGACGGTCGTTTCCTCTGACAGTTTCAGCACCGACGGAATGTTTTCCGTTTACTCGATCTACTACATTCCCGAGGCCGGACAGCTTCAGTTCACTGTCAGGTACAACAACCGGGTTTTAAACTACCTTGAGGAAGATTTTCCCGGAGCAAAGGAAACGGAAGGAGAAATTTACGGTTTCCGTCTCCGTGACAACCTCGGTAACGAAATCACCGGTTACAGTTATACCGAAAAAGAACGCTTCGGATATACCTTCCGCAGACTGATTTTCGAAGGGGTAAGTCTCGACGATGTAAGCGCCATGTACGTTGACGTTTACTATACGGGGGACGAAAACAAGCAGACCCGGCACAGCATTTTCGTATACAAGCACGACTACAATCTCTACGCCGAGGAGCATTCCGCACCCGAAAGCCCCGACGGGAATATAATAACGGCAGCAGAATAATCAATCGCTGAAAGGAAAACAACACATTATGATACTTAATTCCGGAGAGTCGACTTTCGCCTACCGCTGTCCTGCGTGCGGAAAAATGGTTTTCAGCATCGTCGGCGTTTTTACACTCAGCGGCGATATGTTCAAGCTCAAATGCCCCTGCGGCGGAAGCGAGGCTGAAATAAACTATACCACCGACGGCAAAATCAGAATCACCGTTCCCTGTATTGTATGCGGTCACAGTCACAGTCATGTCATAAACAAAAGCGGTTTCTTCCGCAAGGATGTTATCACCTTTCCCTGCGCTTATTCAGGTGTTGACATCTGCATAATAGGCGAGGAAAAAGCCGCTGCCAATGCCGCAAAGCAAGCCGATGAGGATTTCATGCAACTGCTGAAAAGCGCAGGCATTGAGGACTTCGACTCTTTTGCCAAGGCAAGAGACCTTGACAATGAAGAACAGTCGCAGGAAATCGCCGATCCCGAAATGCAGTCGATCGTCCATTTTATGCTCTGCGAGCTTGAGGACGAGGGAAACATTACCTGTAAATGCAAAAACGGCGGTCACTATGAATTCAAATTCGTCGGCAGCCGGCTCGATACCGTCCTCATCTACTGTACCGAGTGCGGCGCCTCGGTCAGCGTCCCGCTGACCGACACCGTTGCCGCCAATGCCTTTTTGCACACCGATAAATTAGAGCTGAAATAAGACGTCCTATCTCTGTCAGCGTTCCGGCGGCAACGGCGCCCGACCGGAACGGTCGGAGGCGCCGCACCTGATGCATGGTAACCCCACTGTACGTCCACCCGACGGGCAAACCTGACCGACGCCGGAATTTCAGCAAATCTGAAGGCATTATGAGTCAAAAGCGTGCAAAAAGTCCAAACGGAGAAGAATATGAAAAAAATCAGCCTTTTGTATAAAGAACAGACAAAGCCGGCGCAGATGAAGTGCAGCTCAAAAACCGTATATAACCTGAATCTTGACCGGATAACGGAACTGGCGTGCGAAAACAGAAAAAACCGTGATTTTTTCCTTGAAGTCCTGACAGAGTCGCAGTCCGGAACCGAAAACGCACTTCACAGAAGCGGAATACTGCGGGATTTTCTCGGAAATCCCGCTCTTCTTGACGAAATGACACAGATATTCCGCGGATACGATAATCTCCCGGGTGAAACGGCGGAAATTCTCGGCGAAATATTCAGATACGGGATGCCGGTAACCTCTGATGCCATGCTTGAAGCCGCATACGAAGAGCTTTACATCAACGCCCATTACGCAAGAAACGTAATAGCATACCTGAGCGAAATTGACCGTATGTTTGAAAAATATCAGGTAAAAAGCCCCGCTTTGACGGAAATGAAGGAAATCGCCCGGACCCTCTGCCGTGACGAAAACATAAGGGCTGCCGAAAATGCAGCCGAAAAATTCAGAAACGAAACTTCGGAAAAATACAGCTTTACGTTCAACGCAACCCTCGGAAATGATATGCGCCTGATAAAATCTTCTCTTTGCGATGTATGTGACCCGAAAGCAAAGAAAAAGTTCTCAATACCGGTTTTCCACAGAAAAAACAAAGTACCGGAGGCCGATATAGGCAACTCCGCATCCGACTGCGTGCAAACAGCGCTCGCTAACGCCATGACGGAGACTTCATCGCTGTTTTCAGAGATTGCGGGTGCGATCTATTCGGTTTTTTCAGGACTGAGCCGTGAACTTATGTTTTACCGTGTCGCACTTGATCTTGCCGATATGCTGCAAAAAAACGGTATCAAATATACCTTCCCGACTCTTTGCGAAACAGAAAGCGATGTTTTTACCGTAACAGGTCTTACTGACATTCTTCTCGTTTCGGAAGGAAAAAATGCCGACAGCATTGTGACAAACGACATCGAGCTTGACACCAGCGCCCTGATCAGAGGTGAAAACAACTGCGGAAAAACCTCATTTCTGCGTGCGCTCGGGACGGCTGCGTTTTTTGCCCAAAGCGGTCTTTTTGTCTGCGCAAGCTCAATGAAATACAGTCCGAGAACGGTAATTCTTACTCATTTCTCATCCGCCGAAAAGGATTTTGTACAAAAGGATGAGGCGGGGCGGTTCGAGGGTGAAGTTCAGGAAATCGCCGAAATACTCGACAGTCTGGAGCCGCACTCTCTCGTTCTTCTTAACGAGACGTTCCAGACAACCGCATACCGTGAGGGCGCAACCGGAATGAAGGATATTCTCTGCATTATGGATAAAATCAAATGCAAATACCTTTTTGTTACCCACATGAAACTGCTGTTTGAGCTCATGAAAAACGAAAATGCAAAACAGCTTACGGCAAAAGGTTACCGTCTGTCTTCCGAAAACGAAGCCGGATAACTACCGATTGTCTGTTATCAGTTACGGTTATTTATTTTCACGGGAAGGAATATCATGAACACTGAAAAATCCGGACACATTCAGAAAGATTTCATCAGCGAAAACATGATGGGACCGAATTCACTTATAATTCTTGAAGAACTGCTTGAAAACGCTGATCTTAAACCCGGTATGCGGGTTCTCGATCTCGGCTGCGGCAAAGGTCTGACTTCTGTATTTCTCGCAAAAGAGTACGGTGTCCGTGTTTTTGCAGTTGATCTCTGGATATCCGCCACTGAAAATCTTCATAGATTTGATTCCTGCGGCGTCAGTGAGCTTGTTACCCCCATTCACTGCGACGCCGGAAAAATGCCGTTTGCCGACGGCTACTTCGACGCAATAATAAGTGTTGACTATTTCGGTAACAAAAAGAATTTTTTCGCCCGTAAAATCAACCCGCTTCTGAAAAAAGGCGGACTTTTTGCCGTTTCATTCCCGGGAATGAAAACCGAAATTCACCCTGATCCGCCGAAAGAAATGCTCCCGTTCTGGCCTGCCGACGCAATTGATAAATGGCAGACAATAGGCTGGTGGAAGCCTGAATTTGAAAAGCACCTTGATAATTTCGGAATATGGGAAATGAACTGTTTTGAAAAAGCCTGGTCTGACTGGCTTGCATGCAAAAACCCTTATGCTGAAGAAGACGCCGTAATGCTGAAAGCCGACGGCGGAAGGTTTATGAATCTTATTGCACTTACCGGAAACAAACATTGATAAAGTTGCTTTCCTTCCATTATCTGCAACCGGACAGGTTTTCTATGTATCATCCGGAAATTTCCTGAGCAATTTTTCATTTAATATTTTTTCATCCCGGATTTCTTGTCCGGGACTTTTTTACAGAAATTTATCTGCATTTTTTATAGCAAGACTTTTCGCTGTCCGATAAGTCAGTCTGCCGAAAAGAATTTCTTTTAATAACCCGTAACAATAAATAGTAGTTGTATTAATTAAACATCGTTAACAAGATTTTTTTAAAACTGCTGACCCGTAAACCGCAAAAGAGCTTGCAAATTATACATTTTTAGGGGGCGTTTTTTCCCTGATTCCAAAGCTGAGATAATTATATCTTTTGCCAAACCTCTGACATATATTCAATGTCAGGTGCACAGAAATGCCGATCCTGTTAACCTTTTTTCGTCATCAGGCAACCTCTTTTCAGACTACCATACAGCTTTCCTGATACATTTTTACACAAAAATTCCCCGCGGTACTCGCCGGAAGCGAATACCGCGGGATTTGTTTTACTTACAGAGAAATCTTATCAGTCGCAACCGCAGCCGTTGCAGCATCCGTTACAGCTGAATACCAGAAGAGCTATTATAAAAATCCAAAGACACTTGTAGTCTTCGAACAAATGACATAAGCATCCCATCGCGGAGTCCTCCTTGTTTATTTCAGGGTTAAAGCTTTTTTCTTTTGCCCTGTCTGATATAATTCTATGCCGATATCTCTTTTTTGTCACCGTAAAAATATATCCGATCGTCTGTCATTAGGTAATATTTTGAAGAGTTTGCGAGAAAAATGAAAAAACAGGTTGACAAAGCGACAAAAATAGGGTACAATATTTAAATAAATAAATTCAGTTTTTTCGGAAAGCAGGGTATTTCGGTATGATAAGAGAAGATTTGCGTAACATAGCTATCATAGCACACGTCGACCACGGCAAGACAACTTTGGTCGATGAAATGCTCAAACAGGGCGGTGCGTACCGTGAAAATCAGCAAACGTCCGAAAGAGTAATGGACAGCGGAGATATTGAAAGGGAAAGAGGTATAACCATCCTTGCAAAAAACACCTCTATCCGCTATAACGGTGTTAAAATAAATATAATTGACACTCCCGGTCACGCCGATTTCGGCGGCGAGGTCGAACGAATACTCAAAATGGTAAGCGGAGTACTGCTGCTGGTTGACGCGGCGGAGGGACCTATGCCGCAAACCCGTTTCGTACTCGAAAGAGCCCTTGAACTCGGTCACCGCGTGATAGTAGTTATAAACAAAATAGACAGACCTGATGCAAGACTTGACGAGGTTCAGGACGAGGTACTTGAACTCCTTATGGAGCTTGACGCCACCGAGGAACAGCTCGACAGCCCGATGCTCTTCTGTTCAGGCAGAGCAGGTACTGCTTCGCTTTCGGCAGACGTTCCGGGAACTGACCTAAGGCCCCTCTTTGATAAAATTCTCGAATATATCCCGGCTCCCGAGGGAGATCCGGACGCAACCCTGAAACTGCTTGTTTCGTCAATCGACTACAATGATTTTGTCGGAAGAATCGGAATAGGCAAGATAGAAAGCGGAATGATCCGCCAGAATCAGGATGTCGTGATTACCAATTATCACACCCCGGACGCACCTCCGGTGAAAACCAAGATAGTTTCAATGTACCAGTTTGAGGCACTGCGCAGACAGCCCTGCGAAACAGCGCAGATCGGAGACATAATCTGTTTCTCCGGAGCCGAAAACATCACGATAGGCGATACGATATGTTCACCGTCCGACCCGACTCCTCTTCCTTTCGTGCGGATAAGCGAACCGGTTATTGAGATGACATTTTCGGTTAACGACGGACCGTTTGCCGGAAAAGAAGGAAAGCTTGTTACTTCCAGGCAGATAAGACAGCGTCTTTACAGAGAAACCCTGCGTGACGTTTCGCTAAGGGTAAAGGACGGCGAGACCGCAGACAGCTTCCTTGTTGCGGGAAGAGGTGAAATGCACCTTTCAATTCTTATCGAAACAATGCGCAGAGAGGGTTACGAACTGCTTGTCAGCGCACCGAGAGTGCTGTTCAAAACCGACGAAAACGGCGTGCGTACCGAACCCGCAGAACGTGTTATAGTCGACGTACCGGAAACGGCACAGGGAGCCGTCATGGAAAAGCTGGGCTCAAGAAAAGGTACTCTTATCGACATGGGCAGAAGCGGAAACCGTATGCGCATAGAATATCTGGTACCTTCAAGATGTCTTTTCGGTTACAGAAGTGAGTTTCTGACCGATACAAGAGGAGAAGGTATTATCAGCACTGTTTTTGACAGCTATATACCGTATCAGGGTGAGATAACCACAAGATTTACCGGATCGCTTGTTTCATTCAGCGAAGGTGAAGCGACCTCTTACGCTCTTTACAGAGCACAGGACAGAGGCGACCTGTTCATAACGACCGGCGCAAAGGTCTACGAAGGAATGGTTGTCGGAGAAAACCCGAAACCCGGAAACATCGAACTCAATGTTTGCGAGCAGAAGCACCTGACGTCGATCCGTTCATCAGGAGCGGACGAAAAACTGATACTTACCCCGCCGCGTGAAATGTCGCTTGAAAGGGCGATTGAGTTTATTGCTCCGGACGAGCTTGTTGAGGTCACCCCTCTCAGCATAAGACTGAGAAAGAGAATTCTTGACACCCAGCTCCGCAAAAAAGCAGAAGCCAGGGCAAAAAAATAATTTTTTCTGCTGATTTTTTGAGCTATCAACGAAACAATCCCGATAAAACCGGATTTACTGCTTGCGAGTTTACCCATATTCACCTTAAAAACTGCCGTTTGGTTTTCAGACAGGAAAAATTCTGAGAATTATTCGTACAAATTCAGGTACGGGATGCGCAAAAACGGAAGAGTAAGAAATTTTAAACCGAAAATAGCCGAACAATTTTGACAACAGAAATATATTCACGGTTTTCTTCCAAAATAAAAACAACTTAAAGCGGTTTGCCACATAGTAGCGAACCGCTTTTTTAAGATATTCAAATAAGTAAGATTAAAATTGCATTTTAAAGTAGTTTTGGGTAAATAGATCGGTTTTTATTGATTTGAATTCAGAGATTACTTTGGTTTGGATGCAAAAAACAAGTTCCGTTGTCGACATATAAGGTGAAAACGCTTTTCTGAAAAAAACAAAAATCCGTATCATTGCAGTTTCGACTGTTTCAGCCCTGCTCGTTATTTTTGAAGTCGGGATGATAATACCTTTTGCCACGGATTTCAACGGCGACGGATTTGCCGTTACTGCGCAGTTATCACTGATAATATCTTCTTTTCTTGCGCCGTTTGTCGCCGGTATGATCAGCTTTACTATAATAAGATCCCTGATATGTATCATAAAAAACAAAAAATCCGGGGTAAAATAAATTTTTCTGCAAAAATCACAGCAGATAAATTACCGCTACATGTGTAATACGTTTCTTAAACATAACACATTTCTTAAACAAAACACATTTCTTAAACATAACACATTTCTTAAACAAAATCAAATTCACAATAAAAAACCGCGGCACAAGGGCGTGCAAAATTAGCGGAGAAATTACAAAATATTTGCATAACACGCGGTAGGGGCGAACTGCGTTCGCCCGCGGGCGTTCACAGAACGCCCCTACGGGTAATAAAAATTAAACCGCAGAAAACA